>JALTLF010000149.1:0-15136 GCA_027005735.1 Chromatiales bacterium
GTTGATGCGCTCCGGCGCGGCGTCGAGATCGGCGGCCAGGTTTTCGATCATGGCGGGGATGTGGGCGGCCATGCGCGGCGCCTGGGCGATGAGCGTGGCGTCGAGGTTGCCGAGCGTATAACCGCGCTCGCGCATCATGGCGACCACATGGCGCAACAGCTTGCGACTGTCGGCGTTTTCGTATTGCGCATCGCTGTCGGGAAAGTGGCGGCCGATGTCGCCCAGCGCCAGCGCGCCGAGGAGCGCGTCGCACAGGGCATGGATCAACACGTCGCCGTCGGAGTGGGCCACCAGCCCCTGCGAGTGGGCGATGCGCACGCCGCCGAGCATGACGTGATCGCCCTCACCGAAGCGGTGGGCATCGAAACCGTTGCCGATGCGCGGGGTACTCATCCGCCGTCCTCCAGTCCGCTCAGGGTGCGCGTCGTGACTTCCCCGGCCTGGTGACGCAGGAAGAATTCAGCCAGCGGCAGATCCTCGGGGCGGGTGATCTTGATGTTGTCGGCATGACCCTCCACCAGACGCGGGTGGTGGCCCGCCCTTTCCATGGCGGCGGACTCGTCGGTGACCAGTTCACCGGCGTCGATGGCCTCGGCCAGCGCCGCGTGCAGGGCGGCGACGCGGAACAGCTGCGGCGTGAGCGCGTGCCACAGGCCGCTGCGATCCCGCGTCTTCGCCACGCGGCCGTCCCCGTCGGCCTGTTTCATGGTATCGCGCACCGGCACGGCCAGCAGGCCGCCCGCCTCATCGTCCACCGCGGCGATGAGGCGTTGGAGATCGTCCTTGCGCACGCAGGGGCGCGCCGCGTCGTGCACCAGCACCCAGTCCTCTCCCGCGCCGCGCGCTTCCAGTGCCGCCAGGGCATGGCATACCGAGTGACAACGCTCTTCGCCACCGGTGACGTGCTCGACAGGAATGGGCAGCTCGAGGTTCAGCTGTGGCCACCAGGGATCATTGGGCGCCAGCGCCACCACGATGCCGGCGATGGCGGGATGGTGAGAGAGGCGCTCGAGGGTGTGGGCGATGACCGCCTTGCCGTCCAGTTCGAGGTACTGCTTGGGCGTGCTGCTGCCCATGCGCCGCCCGATGCCGGCGGCCGGCACCACGGCCCAGTACTTTCTGGAGGATTCGGACATAGCAGTGTGGGGCATGCGGCCCCGATCAATCCTGTGCGGGCTCGATGACCTGGTAGAAGGTCTCGCCTTCGCCGATCATGCCCATTTCCATGCGGGCGCGTTCCTCGATGGCATCGAGTCCCTGCTTGAGATCCGCCACTTCGGCTTCCAGCAGGCGGTTGCGCTCCGCGAGGCGGCGGTTTTCCTCGTCCTGCAGTCGGGCCAGCTGCGCCAGTTCGCGGTTGCCGCGAATACCGTCCTCGCCCACCCACAGCTTGACCTGCAGGATGACGAGCAGTACCGCCAGTGTCCATGTCAGTATGCGCATTCGAATGAGCCGGTCCCTGTTTTCTGAGCCTGATCCGGAATGGGGAACTGGATCGTTTCCCCTCACCCTGATCCTCTACCCCTGCGGGAAGGGGTACGAATATCTGGCAGTCGGCGAAAACTTCCAGAGATATTATGGTCTTACAATTCCCGCCTATAGTCTAGTCCATATTATGGAATGCCGCGCGTCCGGGATAGCGGGCCGCCTCGCCCAGTTCGCCGGCAATGCGGATGAGCTGGTTGTACTTGGCGACGCGATCCGAGCGGGACATGGAGCCGGTCTTGATCTGCCCCGCGCCGGTGGCCACGGCCAGATCGGCGATGGTGGTGTCCTCGGTCTCGCCCGAGCGATGGGAGATCACCGCGGTGTAGCCGGCCTCCATGGCCATGGCGATGGCCTCGAGGGTTTCGGTGAGGGTGCCGATCTGGTTGACCTTGATGAGGATGGAGTTGGCGATCCCCCTGTCGATGCCTTCCTTCAGGATGGCGGTATTGGTGACGAAGAGATCGTCGCCCACCAGTTGCACCTTCTTGCCGAGGCGCTCGGTGAGCAGCTTCCAGCCGTCCCAGTCGTCCTCGGCGAGGCCATCCTCGATGCTGATGATGGGGTAGCGATCCACCCAGTCTTCCAGCAGATCGATGAGGCCGCCGGCATCCAGCGTCCGGTTCTCCGAGGCCAGCACGTACTTGCCGTCCTCGTAGAACTCGCTGCTCGCCGCGTCGAGGGCGATGAAGATGTCCTCGCCCGCGCGGTAACCGGCCTTGTCGATGGCCTCGAGGATCACCTCGATGGCCGCCTCGTTGGAGGGCAGATCCGGGGCGAAGCCGCCCTCGTCACCCACGGCGGTGTTCTGGCCGCGCTTGTGCAGCACACCCTTGAGGGCATGAAAGACCTCGGCGCCGTAGCGAATGGCCTCCTCGATGCTGGGCGCGCCCACCGGCATGATCATGAATTCCTGCATGTCCACGCTGTTGTCGGCGTGGGCGCCGCCGTTGATGATGTTCATCATGGGCACCGGCAGCTGGAAACCACGGCCGGTGTCGAGGTAGCGGAACAGTGACTCGCCCTTCTGGTTGGCCGCGGCACGCGCGGTGGCCAGCGACACGGCGAGCAGCGCGTTGGCGCCGAGCTTGCCCTTGTTGTCGGTGCCGTCCAGTTCAATCAAGAGGCGATCGATGGCGCCCTGGTCCATGGCGTCCCTGCCGCGCAGGGCGTCGGCAATGGGGCCATTGACGTTGGCCACCGCCCTGAGCACACCCTTGCCGCCGAAGCGTTTCGGATCGCCGTCACGCAGTTCGATGGCCTCGCGCGCCCCGGTGGAGGCGCCGGAAGGCACGGCGGCGCGCCCCATGACGCCGGACTTGAGAATGACATCGGCCTCCACCGTGGGGTTGCCGCGCGAGTCGATGATTTCGCGCGCCACGATGTCCTTGATCTGATCTTTTCCACTGCTCATGAAACGTCTCTTGCTCCGTAATTGCTTCTCAATCTGTTCTCGTGCTCCCGCACCTGTCATTGCGGGCGGCGCCATGCCCGTGCATGGCGCAGAGCCGAAATCCGGTGATTATCCCCGTGGATTCCGGACAAGCGGAAAACGGCAACGCGTTTTCCCCTTTACGGAACGACCACAGGATTTTCTCGCTAAATACGTGTCCCGAATACCCGATCACCCTGGAACAACCGGATTGCCTCGTCTGCCTGTCTCTCTCCGGGACAAGGTTTACGGACACGCGGTGCTTACATCCCTGTACGCTCGACAGCCGCTTCCCTGCGGCTGACGGTCCGTAAACCTTGCCCCGGAGAGAGTTCGGACCTGTAAACTGTGGAAATTCGGAACACGTATTTAGTCCAGGCTCTCCTCGATGAATGGCCGTGACTTGACCACCTCGTCCAGCGCCATCAGGGTCTCGAGCAACTCGCGCATTCGCCCCAGCGGCCAGGCATTGGGGCCGTCGCTGAGTGCGTGCTCGGGATCGGGATGGGTCTCCATGAAGATCCCGGCGATCCCGGCGGCGGTGGCGGCGCGCGCCAGCACCGGCACGTATTCCCGCTGCCCGCCGGACTTGCCGCCCTGCCCGCCCGGCTGTTGCACGGAATGGGTGGCATCGAAGACCACCGGGCAGCCGGTGTCGCGCATGGCCTGCAGGCCGCGCATGTCGGAAATCAGCGTGTTGTAACCGAAGGACACGCCGCGATCACAGACCAGGATTTGATCGTTGCCCACTTCGCGCGCCTTGTTGACCACGTTGATCATGTCCCAGGGCGCGAGGAACTGGCCCTTCTTGATGTTGACGGGCTTGCCGGTGCGCGCCACGTTCTGGATGAAGTTGGTCTGGCGACACAGGAAGGCCGGCGTCTGCAACACGTCCACCACCGCGGCGACCTCGTCCAGCGGCGTATCCTCGTGGACGTCGGTGAGCACCGGCACGCCGATGTCGCGCCGGACCTTCTCCAGGATGCGCAGGCCCTCCTCCAGTCCCGGACCACGGAAGCTGTCGTGGGAGGTGCGGTTGGCCTTGTCGTAGGAGGACTTGTAGATGAAGGGCATGCCCAGCGCCTTGGTGAGGGCCTTGAGTTCACCGGCGGTCTCCAGCGCCAGCGCCTCGCTCTCGATGACGCAGGGACCCGCGATCAGGAACAGGGGCCTGTGCAGGCCCGCCTCGAAGTGACAGAGTTTCATGCGCTGACGGCCTCGGTGGCCTGTTCGTGGCACTTGCGCGCCGCGCGCACGAAACCGGTGAACAGGGGATGACCATCGCGCGGTGTGGAGGTGAACTCGGGATGGAACTGGCAGGCGACGAACCAGGGATGCTCGGCGATCTCCACCACTTCCACCAGATTACCGTCGAGCGATACCCCGGCGAGACGCAGGCCGGCCTGTTCCAGTTGCTGACGGTAATTGTTGTTGAACTCGTAGCGGTGACGATGACGCTCGACGATCTCGTCACGGCCGTAACACTCGCGCACCAGCGAACCCTCCGCCAGCTTGCAGGGTTGGCCACCGAGACGCATGGTGCCGCCGAGATCGGAACTCTGGTCGCGGCGCTCCACCGAGCCGTCCTTCTCCTTCCACTCGGTAATGAGGGCGATCACCGGGTGTTTCGCGTCAGGGACGAACTCGGTACTGTGCGCGCCTTCGAGCCCGGCGACGTGGCGCGCGAATTCGATCACCGCCACCTGCATGCCAAGACAGATGCCGAGATAGGGAATGTCGTTCTCGCGCGCATGGCGCACCGCCGCGATCTTGCCTTCCACGCCGCGCTCGCCGAAGCCGCCGGGTACGAGGATCGCATCCATGCCTTCCAGGCAGGCGGTACCGCTGTTTTCGATGTCCTCGGAATCCACGTAGTGGATCTTCACCCGCGTGCGCGTGTGGATGCCGGCGTGGATCAGCGCCTCGGACAGGGACTTGTAGGACTCGGTGAGGTTGACGTACTTGCCCACCATGGCGACGTTGATTTCGCCATCGGGATGGGCCTGCGCCGTGACCACCCCTTCCCACTCGCTGAGATCCGCCTGCGGCGCGCTGATATTGAGTTTCTCCACCACGATGGCATCCAGTTCCTGCTCGTGCAACAGCAGCGGGATGCGGTAGATGCTGTCCACGTCCAGCGCAGCAATGACCGCCTGCTGCTCGACATTGGTAAACAGCGAGATCTTGCGCCGTTCTTCCTCGGGGATGGGCCGGTCGGAGCGGCACAGCAGCACGTCGGGCTGGATACCGATGGAGCGCAGTTCCTTCACCGAGTGCTGCGTGGGCTTGGTCTTGACCTCGCCGGCGGTGGGAATGAAGGGCAGCAGCGTCAGGTGGATGTACAGCGCGTTCTCGTGGCCCAGTTCCACGCCCATCTGGCGGATGGCCTCGAGGAAGGGCAGCGACTCGATGTCGCCCACGGTGCCGCCGATCTCCACCATGGCCACGTCCGCGTCACCGGCGCCGGCGCGGATGCAGGCCTGGATCTCGTCGGTGATATGCGGGATCACCTGCACCGTGGCGCCAAGGTAGTCGCCGCGGCGTTCCTTGCGGATGACGTTTTCGTAGATCCGCCCGGTGGTGTAGTTGTTGCGCTGGGTCATGGTGGTACGCACGAAGCGCTCGTAGTGGCCCAGATCGAGATCGGTCTCGGCGCCGTCCTCGGTGACGAAGACCTCGCCGTGCTGGAAGGGGCTCATGGTGCCCGGATCGACGTTGATGTAGGGATCGAGTTTCAGCAGGGTGACCTTGAGGCCGCGTGCTTCGAGGATCGCAGCCAGGGAGGCGGCGGCGATCCCCTTGCCCAGCGAGGACACCACGCCGCCCGTAATAAAAATGAATTTGGTCATTAAGTCATCGGTCGCCAGTAGTACCGGCGCGGTCGGATGGAGCGCGTGCGCCGGAATGAATACTGGGGCTTTATTGTCGTCGTTTTCGCCGCGCGTTTCAATCGCAATCGGCGCCGGATCGGCCGCCGGCCGGCGCCAGTTGCCATTGCCAGGCCGCCTCGCCCGCGCCGGCGGCAAAGGGCGCGCAGGTGCAGTAGCCCACCACCTGCGCCAGTTCCTCGCCCACGTAGACCAGCGGCACGCGGTCGCGCAGCCACGGCGGCACGCCCCACTCCTGGTAGAGTTTCTTCAGGGTGTGGCGATGCCCGCGACCGGCCGGCCGGCAGCGTTCGCCCCCGGCGCGGAAACGGATGCTCACCGGCGCCTCCCGCAGGGCGGCCGCGGCGATCCCCGTGCCGGGCTCGCGCCACAGGCGCGCGCCGAGATCCGGCAGCAGCAACTCGTCCTCCCGCGGCCAGGGATAGACGCGGCGCGGATCGTGGGGCGCCAGCCGCGGGCCGGCATAGAGCCGCTGGCGATAACGGCGCACCTCCACGCCGCCACCGTGGGCGCGCCAGTGCACCAGCGGCATGGCATCCGGCGCGGCGCCCAGCACGTCGTGCTGGATCCGCGCCAGGTGGCGATGATCCGGCAGGGGCAGGCCGTGGACCCCGCCCACCCAGTAGCGCAGCAGGTTGCGCTGGCGCGCCGGCGAGAGTGTTGCGAGGACCGGCAGCAGCAGCGTGTCCTGGGGACCGCGCGCCGCCTGCCAGTCCTCCTCGGCGCGCTCGCGCAACAGGGCGCCGGCCTCGGCGAGATGGGCCGCGGAGCGCGCCAGCAGGGCGTCAGTGGCGGGCCAGCGCCCGCGCAGCCGGGGGAGCACCGCGTGGCGCAGAAAATTGCGGTCGTAGGCCGGGCTGGCGTTGCCGGGATCCTCCACCCATGCCAGGCCGTGGGCCCGGGCATAGTCGCGCAGGCGGTAGTGGGACCAGTCCCGCAGGGGCCGCGCCAGCCGCCCCGGCCCCCATTCCCGCGAAATCGGCATGGCCGCCAGTCCGTCGGGCCCGGCACCGCGCAGCAGTTGCAACAGCAGGGTCTCGGCCTGGTCGCGCTGGTGGTGGGCGAGCAGCAGGACATCGCCGGGCTGGAGAAGCCCGGCGAAGGCGGCGTAGCGGGCCCGGCGCGCGGCGGCCTCGGGACCGCCCGCGGAGGGCTCCACCTGCACGCGGCACACCGTGAGGGGGACATCCAGCGCCGCGCAGATCCGCTCGCAGTGGGCCGCCCAGGCGTCGGCCTCGGGGTGCATGCCGTGGTGGACGTGCACCGCCGCAAGCGTCACGCCCGCGTGGCTGTCGCGGTAACGGTGCATCAGGTGGAGCAGGACGTGGGAGTCCGCCCCGCCGCTGAAGGCGACGAGGTAGCGGCGCACCGGCCCATCGGCCTCGAGCCGGGCCAGTTCCCGCGCGAGGCTGTGGAGATCGGTGTCCATGAGGCTCGGTGGGAGGCGCGGCCTATTCGCTGTAGTGGCCGAAGCCCATGAGACGCGCGTAGCGCTCCTCGAGCAGCTTGTCGCCGGGCAGGCTCTCCAGGTGCTCGAGCTGTTCGAGCAGCGCGGTCTTGAGGCGCTGGGCGGTGAGATCCACGTCGCGGTGGGCGCCGCCGAGGGGCTCGGGGACGATGTGGTCGATGAGCTCCAGCTCCTTGAGGCGCGGCGCGGTGAGTCCCATGGCCTCGGCCGCCTCGGCAGCCTTGTCGGCGCTCTTCCACAGGATGGAGGCGCAGCCTTCGGGGGAGATCACCGAGTAGGTGGCGTATTCCAGCATCAGCACGCGGTCGCCGACGCCGATGGCCAGCGCCCCGCCAGAGCCACCCTCGCCGATGACGGTGCACACGATGGGCGTCTTGAGGCGCGACATGACGAACAGGTTGCGCGCGATGGCCTCGCTCTGGCCGCGCTCCTCGGCGCCCACGCCGGGATAGGCGCCGGGGGTGTCGATGAAAGTGAGCAGGGGCAGGGAAAAGCGCTCGGCCATCTCCATCAGGCGCAGGGCCTTGCGGTAACCCTCGGGGCGGGGCATGCCGAAGTTGCGGCGCACCTTCTCATGGGTGTCGCGGCCCTTCTGCTGGCCGATGAGCATCACCGGCTGGCCGTCGAGGCGGGCCACGCCGCCGACGATGGCGGCGTCGTCGGCGAAGGCGCGATCGCCGTGGAGTTCCTCGAAGTCGGTGAAGATGCGCTCCACGTAGTCGAGGAAATAGGGCCGCTGGGGATGGCGGGCGAGCTGGGCGATCTGCGCCGAACTCAGGCCCGAGAAGATGGATTCGGTGAGCTCGCGGCTCTTGGCCTGCAGGCGGGCGATCTCCTCGGAGATGTTGATCTCGGCGTCGGAGCCCACGTAGCGCAACTCGTCGATCTTCGCTTCGAGTTCGGCGATGGGCTGCTCAAAATCGAGGAAATTCAGGTTCATAGGGCGTTTTTCTGTGAAATCACATTATTTTCGTCGTCGCAGCCCGAAGAATAGCATATTCGCCGGAACGGATCGCCCCGAGGGATCACAGGGGCGAGGCGCGGGGATCTCAAGCCAACCGCAAAGAACGCGAAGTGTCGCAAAGACCGGATAGCGCCATTCCGGGGCCCGCGCAGCGGGCGCCCGGAATCCAGAACCGAGACAGCCAGCAACCATGGATTCCCGCCTGGCCGCTCCCGACATCCTGTCTCTTGCGGCAGAGCCTGCCCCGCGAGCGAAGCGAGTGATGTGGGCACCTGTACATCCCTGTACTTCGCGCGGGAATGACGGTGGAAAAACAGGGGCGAGTGGCGAGGAGCTGATCCCGTCACTCGCCCCTGTTCACTGTGGTCGCGCGTAGTCGATCTGCACGCCGCCCTCGCCCACCAGTTCGCGCAGGCGGGCGAGCAGTTCATCGGTGGGGTGTACGCGCCAGTCCGCGCCCAGCGGCAACTCGGCGCGCGCGCCGGGGCGGCGGTAATCCACCACCACCTGGCAGCGGCCCTCGCGAAAGGGCGAGAGCACCTCGCGCAGGTGGCCGATGAAGCCGTTGCCCGCCCGTCGGGCGTCCACCGCCAGCACCAGCCGCCGCGCAAAGGCCTCGCGCGCCTCGCTGATGTCGTAGATCTCCCGCGCGCTCATGCGGTAGCCGCCGGAGTAGTCGTCCACGCTGACCTCGCCCCTGACGACAATGAGACGGTCGCGGGCGAGGATGTCGCGCGCCCCCTGGTAGACATCGGAGAACACCGCCAGTTCGATGCGCCCACTGCGGTCGTCGATGGTGATGAAGGCCATGCGATCACCGCGGCGGGTATTCATGGTGCGCATGGCGATGATCAGTCCCGCCACCACCACGTTCTGATCGCGTTCGGGCTTGAGTTCATTGATGCGCGCGGTGACCACCTGTTCCAGTTCCGGCAGGTGACGCTCGATGGGATGGCCGGTGAGGTACAGGCCCAGGGTCTGTTTCTCGGCGGCCAGCCGCTGGTCGTCGTCCCACTCCTCGCAGGGCAGGTACTCGGCGGGCGTGTCCACATTGCCGGTCATGCCGAAGAGATCGTTCTGGCCGAGGCTGGCGTTGCGCGCGTGCTGCTCGGCGGTCTTCAGCGCCGTGGGCAGGCTGTTCATGAGTACAGCGCGCCCCTGGCCAAAGACATCCAGTGCGCCGCTCATGATCAGCGCATCGAGGGTGCGGCGGTTGGCCTTCTTCAGATCGATGCGGCGGCAGAAGTCGAACAGATCGCGGTACGGTCCGTTGGCGCGCCGTTCCTCGACGATACCATCCACCGCCGCCGCGCCCACGCCCTTGATGGCGCCGAGGCCATAGACGATGGTCTGCTCGTCCTGCACGGTGAAGCGACGCTCGCACAGGTTGATGTTGGGCGGCACCACTTTCAGATCCATGGCGCTGCACTCATCGATGAGTGTCACCACCTTGTCGGTGTTGTCCATGTCGGCCGACAGCACCGCCGCCATGAAGGCCGCCGGGTAATGCGCCTTGAGCCAGGCGGTCTGGTAGGACACCAGTGCATAGGCCGCCGAGTGCGACTTGTTGAAGCCATAGCCGGCGAACTTCTCCACCAGGTCAAAGATCTTCATCGCCAGCGTCGGATCGATACCGTTCTTCTTCGCGCCCTCGGCGAACACCGTGCGCTGTCTGGCCATTTCCTCGGGTTTCTTCTTGCCCATGGCGCGCCGCAGCAGATCGGCGCCGCCGAGGGTGTAACCGGCCAGCACCTGGGCGATCTGCATGACCTGCTCCTGGTAGAGGATGATGCCGTAGGTGGGCTCGAGGATGGGCTTGAGGCTCTCGTGCTGGTACTGCGCGTCCGGGTAGGACACCGGCTCGCGCTTGTGCTTGCGGTCGATGAAGTTGTCCACCATGCCCGACTGCAACGGCCCGGGACGGAACAGCGCCACCAGGGCGATGATTTCCTCGAAGTTGTCCGGTTGCAGACGCTGGATGAGTTCCTTCATGCCGCGCGATTCGAGCTGGAAGACCGCCGTGGTGTTGCAGTCCTTGAGCAAACGGAAGGTGGCCGCGTCGTCCATGGGGATGCGATTGATGTCCAGCGGCGCCTCGCCCGCCGCCGCGCGGCGCGCGTTGATGGTCTGCATGGCCCAGTCGATGATGGTCAGGGTGCGCAGTCCCAGGAAGTCGAACTTGACCAGTCCGATGGCCTCCACGTCGTCCTTGTCGAACTGGGTGACAACACTGGCGCCACCCTGCTCGCAGTAAAGCGGTGCAAAGTCGGTCAGCTCGGTAGGGGCGATGACCACGCCACCGGCGTGCTTGCCGGCGTTGCGCGCCAGTCCCTCCAGCGAGCGCGCCAGGTCGATGAGGGTGCGGACGTCTTCTTCCTCGTCGTAGGCCTGTTGCAGGGTCTCTTCCTGCTTGAGGGCCTTGTCCAGGGTCATGCCGATCTCGAAGGGGATCAGCTTGGCGATGCGATCGACGAAGCCGTAGGGGTGCCCCAGTACGCGGCCCACGTCGCGCACCACCGCCTTGGCGGCCATGGAACCGTAGGTGATGATCTGCGCCACCTTGTCGCGGCCGTAGGTCTCGGCGACGTAGTCGATGACGCGGTCGCGGCCCTCCATGCAGAAGTCCACGTCGAAGTCGGGCATGGAGACGCGCTCGGGGTTGAGAAAGCGCTCGAACAGCAGGTCGTAGCGGATGGGATCGAGATCGGTGATGGTCAGGGCATAGGCCACCAGCGAACCTGCGCCCGAACCGCGCCCCGGTCCCACCGGTACGCCGTTCTGCTTGGCCCAGCGAATGAAATCGGCAACGATGAGAAAGTAACCGGGAAAGCCCATCTCGATGATGACATCCAGCTCGCGCTTCAGACGCGCACGGTATTCCGGCGCGCGTTCAGCCCGCTCGGGGGTGTCGGTGCCGAAGAGAAAATCCAGCCGCTGTTCCAGCCCCGCCTCCGCCTCGCGGCGAAAGAATTCCTCCATGCTCATGCCCTCGGGGACGGGGAAGTCGGGCAGGACGTTCTCGCCCAGGGTCAGCTCCAGGTTGCAGCGCCGCGCGATGGCCAGGCTGTTCTCCAGCGCCTCGGGGATGTCGGCGAAGATCTCCGCCATCTCCTCGGCCCCGCGCAGGTACTGTTGCTCGCTGTAGTGGCGCGGACGGCGGGGATCGTCCAGCGTGCGCCCGTCCTGGATACACACCCGCGCCTCGTGGGCCTCGAAGTCCCCGGCATCGAGAAACACCACGTCGTTGGTGGCCACCACCGGCACGCCCTCCTCGCCCGCCAGCGCCACCGCGGCGTGCAGGTAGTCTTCCTCCTGCGGACGGCCGGTGCGCTGCAACTCGAGGTAGAAGCGCTCGGGGAACAGGGCCTGCCACTCGGCGAGACGTTTCCGCGCCAGCGCCGTGTCACCCGCCAGCAGGGCGGCGCCCACGTCGCCCTCGCGCCCGCCGGACAGGGCGATGAGGCCGTCGCTGTGGCCCGTCAGCCAGTGGCGCGCCACCATGGGCTGGCCGCGGTGCTGACCCTCCATGTAGCTGCGGCTCACCAGCCGCGTGAGGTTGTGGTAGCCGGTGGTGTCCTGGCACAGCAGCACCAGTCGCCACGGCTTGCCGGTCTCCTCCTCGCTGGCCAGCCACAGATCCACGCCGATGATGGGCTTGACGCCGGCCGCCAGCGCGGCGCGGTAGAACTTGACCATGGCGAAGAGGTTGGACTGGTCGGTGACCGCGCAGGCGGGCATGCCCAGTTCCACCAGGCGCTTCACCAGGGCCTTGATGCGCACCGTGCTGTCGATGAGCGAGTACTCGGAGTGGAGGTGGAGATGGACGAAGGGGGACGGCATGGGACAACGTTACAAAGTCCCTCGGGGAGTGGCAAGGGGGGAGTAACGAGTGGCAATAAAAGAGTGGCCAAATACGTGTTCCGAATAGCCAATCACCTGATAATAGCCGGATTGACCCATACACCTGTCTCGCTCCGGGGCGGCGTTTACGGACACGCGGTAAATACGTCCCTGTACGCTTGACAGCCGCATCCCTGAGGCTGACGGTCCGTAAACGCCGCCCCGGAGCGAGTTTGATGTCAGTATACTGTCGCGAAATTCGGAACACGTATTTTAGCCGCGAGTGGCGAGGGTCAGGGTTCTGACCCCCGCCCCTTACCCGGGCCGGAACAGGATGAAGCTGAGGTCGTCCGGCTTGCCGGGGGTGTCAGCAGCGGTCCCGGCCATGCGGGCCCGGGCCTGCGCGGCCAGCCGCGCGGCCGCCGCGGGCAGCGGCCCCTTGCGCACCGCTTCCACCACCTCTTCCAGGTGCAGGTTGTCGAACAGGCCGTCGCTGGCCACCACCACGGTGTCGCGCGCCGCCAGCCGCAGGGGCGCGCCCAGCTCGATACGCATCTCCCGGCTGCCGAGGATATTGCTCACCAGGTGGCGCTCCTCGTGGACCAGCGCCTCGCCCGCGTCCAGCAGGCCCGCCTCCACGCCGTAGGCCACCGGGGCATGGGCGAGGGTCTCCAGCCGGATCCGGCCCCGCTGACCGCAGACCAGCACCTGGGCGTCGCCCACGTGGTAGGGCCGCAGGCGTACCCCGCGCGCGCCGCCCTCCAGGCTCACCGCCGCCAGGGTGGTGGTGGCGCCGCTGCCGCCGGCGAGGATGTCCGCGTTGGCCGCCTCGATGCCATCGAGCATGGCCTCGCGCAGATCGACGCCGGGCACGGCGAGCGCGGTGCGCAGGCGGGACAGGGCGATGCGCGCGGCCTCCTCTCCCGCCGGCCCGCCCCCCGCGCCGTCGGCCACCACCAGCGCCAGCGCCGCCTCGCCCACCGGCAGGAGGGCGAGGCCGTCCTCGTTGGGCCCGTCCTTGTCGGGGTCCCGGGCGCTGAAGGCCACCAGCTCGCCGAGGGCGTGGCGCCGGTGCAGGCAACGGGCCGCCTCGCGACGCAACAACACGGGCGCGTCCAGCCCGCCGCCGTCGCCCGCCGCGCAGAGCGCCGCCATGTCGGTCAGGACCGCGTTCACCAGGGCATGTTCTCCAGATATTCGCGCAGCTGCCCGGCGGTGCGGAATTTCTTCAGAATGAGGCTGCGCTTGAGGCCGCAACAGATGGCCTTCACGCGCGGCGACTGGCGCGCATAGGTCTTCTGGCCGCCGAGGACGTCGTAGAAGATCCGCACCAGGTCCACCACGTCCCCCTGGATGTTGGCCTGGCGCGGCGCCTGCCACTGGTAGAGATCCAGCAGCCTGACCTCGAAACCGAGGCCGAAGCGCTGCACGATGATGTTGTCGGTGTGCAGGTCGCCATGGTATTCGCGCAGATGGTGGATGGACTCCATGCCCCGCGCCAGCGCATGCAACAGATGCAGGGCCTGGAACTCGTCCAGCCGACCGCCGCGCTCGTGGCGCAGGAACTCGCTCAGCAGTTCGCCTTCCACGTAGTCGGAGACGAGGAAGGAGATGGGCTGGCCGTGGAAGAGAATGGTCTCCTGGGTATGATACTGGATGAGGATGTGGCACTGGCGCAGCTTGTGGAGCTTGCGCGCATAGAACAGCAGGGCGCGATTCTTCGGGTTGCGCTGGGGGAAAAAGAACTTGGCGGCGCGCTCGATGCCGGTCAGCGTCTCGCGCACCAGGTAGACCTCGCCCTCCCAGCCAGCGCCAAGACGCGAGACGACCTCGTACTTGCGCGCCAGCACGCGGCCGGGGACGAAATCGAAACTGTCTATACGCTGAATCCTTGCCATCTCCCGCCTTCCCGTGGAGCCGATCACTTGAGCCCGGTGCGGCCATGCAGTAGGCTGCCCCTCAGCCAGCCACCTGCCGGGGAAGCCACGCCATGCGCATCCTGCACACCATGCTCCGCGTCACCGATCTCGAACGCTCGATCAAATTCTACACGGATATCCTCGGCATGAAGCTCCTGCGCCGCAAGGACTACCCCGAGGGCCGCTTCACTCTGGCCTTCGTGGGCTACGGCGACGAGGCCCACGACACCGTCATCGAGCTGACCCACAACTGGGACACCGACCACTACGAGATGGGCGACGCCTTCGGCCATATCGCCATCGAGGTGGACGACGTCTACCAGGCCGCCGAGCGCATCCGCGCCGCCGGCGGCACCATCCTGCGCGAGGCCGGCCCCATGAACGCCGGCACCACCCTCATCGCCTTCGTGGCCGATCCGGACGGCTATCCCATCGAACTGCTGGGGCCGCGCGGCTGAGCCCACCGTGAGATGGCGCACACTGCTACCAAGTTACTGTAGAATAGTGCAACAACTACTTGTTTTATAGCAAAATCTCGGCTATGGTTTCAGCAGTTATCGTACCCGTTACCGCAGGCGACCGCCTGCCCGGGGAGTCTGCCCCGGGGATGCCCGCCTGGTCCAAGTCTTTGAGGGGAAACAAAAAAATGACTTTCAAGAAAACGATGGCCGTCCTCCTTCTGCTGTTTTGCCCGTTGCTGGTTCAGGCCGGGGGCACGCTCGATCTGGACACCACCGACAAGCGCTTCTACTGGGGGATGCAGATTGGCCAGGGCAAGGAAGTGGAAATGAATGTGGGCATGTTCCACATGGGCTATGACTTCAGCAACTGGCTGGCCATCGAGGCCCATGTGGGCAAGGGCAGCCGCCTCGCCCTCACCGATCCCTCGGGCGACTTCCTCAACCTCAGCACCGACTACCTCGCCGCCGCCTTCGTGCGCCTGAACCTGCGCTACGAGAAGGTCACCTGGTACATCATGGGTGGCGCCAGCACATTGCAGATCAATGGTGACTACGACATCACCAACGGCGCCGCCGGGATCACCGGCTCGCTGGGCACTTTCTTCAACCTCAACGGACTGGCCGCCACCGGCAACTTCGATGATCGCATCAACGGTACCGCCTATGGTGGCGGCTTCGA
>JALTLF010000149.1:15236-16625 GCA_027005735.1 Chromatiales bacterium
CGGGTGAGCTTGTCGTCGGGGAACTGGTGACCGCAGTACAGGCAGGTGTGGCGATCACGCCGGAACAGCTCGCGGTTGTTGAGCGGCGGGATGGTACGCCTGCGCAGCTGGCGGTTCTCGCCGCGCACGGCGATGATGGAGTTGATCTCCATGGAGGTCTGTTCGCCGGTGAGGCGGGACATGCCACCGTGCAGGACAAAATGGTTCTCCCCCGCCGTCCATGCCACCCGCTCCCGGGCATAGAGGCACACGGCCTCCTCCCAGTCGATCCACTTGACGGGCTGACCGGTGGCATCCAGACGAAGGATCAACGGCAGACTCATTTCCGGTTTCCTGCGGTTTCAGGCGATACAACTCGGCGCTATCAACGCCCCACCCCCTGCAAAGGGGTCACGCGGGGGAAAACCCCGCTGGCACTCCAACTTAGCGTAGTTACCCCTTGCGCTCAAGTACCCGGCGCACGGGGGCGTAGCTGGTACGGTGAACCGGCGTCACCCCCAGTTCCTCCAGGGCCCGGATATGCGCCTTCGTGGGATAACCCTTGTGCCCCGCCAAGCCGTAGCCGGGATACTGCGCGTCCAGCTCGCACATCAGGCGGTCGCGGTGCACCTTGGCGAGGATCGACGCCGCGCTGATGGCGGGCTCCAGCTCGTCGCCCCCGACGACGGTCTGAACCGGACAGGCCAGGCGCGGGGCCTGGTTACCGTCCACCAGTGCGCGGACCGGCGTCACGGCAAGGCCGGCAACGGCCTTCTCCATGGCCAGCAGGCTGGCCTGAAGGATATTGATACGGTCGATCTCGGCTACCGAGACCTCGGCGACGGACCAGGCGACGGCCTCCGCGCAGATCGCCGCGTAGAGGCGCTCGCGGCGCGCGGCGCTGAGTTTCTTGGAATCGGCAAGGCCATCGGGAAAACGGGCGGGATGGAGGATCACCGCGGCCGCCACCACCGGCCCCGCCAGGGGACCACGCCCCGCTTCGTCCACGCCCGCCACCAGTTCCTGCATTCTTCCTGTCCGGTTTGATTTAGGGGGGCAGGAATGAGATCATGACGCCTTTACCCAGGGCCACGGACCCGGGATACAGCCGTCTCCCCCCTGTTTTTTGGCGCATCATAGCACAGTATGAATACACCCCCTGTCGATCGTCCCCTGCGCACCGCCGTCATCGGGGTCGGTTATCTCGGCCGCTTCCACGCCCAGAAATACGCCGCCTCGCCGGTGGCGGAGCTGGTGGGCGTGGTGGACGCCAGCCGCGAGCGCGGCGAGGAGGTGGCCGCCGAGCTGGGCTGTGCCTTCTATCCCCGTTTCGAAGACCTGCCCGGGCCGGTGGACGCGGTGAGCATCGTCGTCCCCACCCAGCGCCACTACGAGACGGCGCGCGCCGTC
>JALTLF010000150.1 GCA_027005735.1 Chromatiales bacterium
GGGATCTTCACCGACGGCGATCTGCGTCGCATGCTGGAGAAGGGCAGCGTGGATATCCAGACGGCGCGGATCCGCGAACACATGACCGCCCCCTGCCTGAGTCTCGGCGCGGACATGCTCGCCGCCAGCGCGCTGGAACTGATGGACAGCAGGCGCGTCAATGCCTTCCCGGTGGTGGACGAGGACAACCGGCTCATCGGCGCGCTCAACATGCACGACCTGCTGCGCGCCGGCGTGGTCTGAACAGGAAAACGACGATGCAAGACGTACTGGAAAAAGCCGCCCTGATCAAACTGGTGATCTTCGATGTCGATGGCGTGCTCACCGACGGCAGCCTGTTCCTCGGCGACGACGGCCAGGAATACAAGGCCTTCAACTCCAGGGACGGCCACGGCATGCGCATGTTGCAGGACAGCGGTGTGAGCGTGGGTATCATCACCGGGCGCAGCTCGCAGGTGGTGACACACCGCATGCAGAGTCTCGGTATCGAGCATGTCTTCCAGGGCCGCGTACACAAGGTGCCCGCCTACGAGGAACTGCTGGCGACGACGGAACTCGACGCCAGCCAGGTCGCCTATGTCGGCGACGACGTGGTGGATCTCGGCGTCATGAAGCGCGTCGGTCTGGCCATCGCCGTGCAGGACGCCCATCCACTGGTCAAGCAACACGCCCACTGGATCACCGAGCATGGCGGTGGGCGTGGCGCGGCGCGCGACGTATGTGAACTGATCATGGGCGCCCAGGGCACGCTGGAACGCGAACTGGAAAAATATACCCAATGAGCAATCGCCTGCGCTTCCTGCTGATCCTCAGCGCCGTGGTCGTGGTGGCCTGGCTGAGCAGCTGGCTGTTGCAGTCGGTGGAGGAACGCTTCGTCAGGGGGCCGGAGGCGGTATCCCGCTCGCCGGACTATTTCATGGAAAACTTCACCGCCACCGCCCTCAATGCCGCCGGCGAGGCCGACTACACCCTGCAGGCGGCCTATCTCGCCCACTACCCGCACAATGACTCGGTCTTCATGCGCCAGCCCTTCATCGCCGTGTTCCGCGAGGAACTCACGCCCTGGTCCATGCGCGCCGATGAGGGCCTGGTCACCGGGCACGGACGTTTCGTGGAACTGGGCGGCGCGGTGGAACTGCAACGCCGCAAGACCGCGCGCTATCCCCTGCTCACCCTGCTGACCCGTGACCTGCGCATCGATACGCAACGCAAGACCGCCGAGACCGAGGCGGAGGTGGAGATCACCCAGCCTGGCGCGGTGATCCGCGCGCGCGGCATGCGCATCGATATCGCCAGCGGCTCGCTGGAGTTGCTCGCCAATGCCGAGGCCCGTTATGAGATGCAGTGATCACCACCACCGTCACGCCCTGCCGTGGCTGATCCTGTTGTGGCTCGGCCTGTGGTCGCTGGCCATGCCGCCGGCCCGCGCGCTGGAGAACGATGCCGCCCAGCCCATCAATATCCGCGCCGATCGCGTGCGCCTCAACGAGAAGACCGGCATCTCCGAATACCTCGGCGGGGTGCGCCTGCAACAGGGCAGCATCCTCATCACCGCCGACAGCATCGTCGTCCACCAGCCGGGCGGGGTGCTGGAAAAGATCCTCGTCACCGGCAGCCCGGCGCGCTTCCGCCAGGACACCGGCGTCGCCGGCCAGCTCATCGACGCCCAGGCGGCGCGCATGGAATACCGCGCCGCGGAGGGCCGCCTGTTCCTCACCGGCAAGGCGGTGGTCATCCAGGGCCCCAACCAGTTCGCCGGCGAGTACATCGAGTTCGACACCCGCAACAGTACCGTCACCGCCCAGGGGGCGCAGAACCCGCGCGAGCAGGTGGACGTCACCATCCAGCCCCCTGCCCCGCCACGCGAAGGAGCCGGCCAGTGAATGTCCCGGAGGAAGCCACCGAGACCGGGCGCGTCACCACGAGCGGGGGCGAGGGGGGCGAGACCGCCGCCGGCACCGTCAGCGAACTGCGCGCCGAACACCTTGCCAAGCGCTACCGGGGCCGCGAGGTGGTCCACGATGTGTCCCTGCGGGTGCGGGCCGGCGAGGTGGTGGGCCTGCTCGGCCCCAACGGCGCCGGCAAAACCACTTCCTTTTATATGGTTGTTGGCCTGGTGCAGCCGGACGACGGCCGCGTGCTCCTCGACGGCCGGGACATCACCCGCGCGCCCATCCACGTACGCGCCCGCGCCGGGCTGGGCTACCTGCCCCAGGAGGCCTCGGTGTTCCGCAAGCTGTCGGTGGCCGACAACATCATGGCCATCCTGCAGACGCGCCGCGACCTCACCCCCCTGCAGCGGGAACAGAAACTGGAGGAACTGCTGGAGGAGCTGCACATCGAGCACATCCGCAACAGCCTCGGCATGAGCCTCTCCGGCGGCGAGCGCCGGCGCGCCGAGATCGGCCGCGCGCTGGCCACCGATCCGCGCTTCATTCTTCTCGACGAACCCTTCGCCGGTGTCGATCCCATCTCGGTGCGGGACATTCAGGGGATCATCGCCCATCTCACCGAGCGGGGCATCGGCGTGCTAATAACCGACCACAATGTTCGGGAAACCCTTGGGATCTGTGATCGCGCCTATATCCTGAATTCAGGCGAGGTCATCGCGGAGGGCGAACCGGCGGCGATCCTCGACAATGAAGAAGTCCGCCAGGTCTACCTCGGCGAGCACTTCCGCCTCTAGGCCTGTGTTCCGGCACGAAAACTGCTAGAATTATCCATACTCCCGCCGGTAACGTGTTGTATGACTGGCTCTCTGATCCTCGGAACATGAAACAAACACTACAGCTCCGCCTCGGCCAGCACCTGACCATGACCCCCCAGTTGCAGCAGGCCATTCGCCTGTTGCAGCTTTCCTCGCTGGAGCTGCACACCGAGATCCAGGAGGCCCTCGATTCCAACCTCATGCTTGAGCTGGCCGAGGACGGCGAGGCCGACAGCAGCACCGTGGAGGCGGGCGAGGCGGGAGGCGACAACGGCCTCGACCAGGAGGCCACCACGGAGGCCGCCGGGGACGGGGATCTCGCCATGCAGGCGGACAAGATCCCCGACGACCTGCCGGTGGACAGCGACTGGGACGACATCTACGACGCTCCGCCGACGCCGGTGAGCAGCGCGCCGCTGGACGACGGCGAACGCGAGGTGGTACACCAGGTGGGCGAGAGCCTGCGCGAGCACCTGCTGTGGCAGATGAACCTCACCCCTTTCAGCGATACCGACACCGCCATCGCCGAGGCCATCATCGACTCCATCAACGACGATGGCTTTCTCACCACCAGCATCGAGGAGATCCATGAGAGCCTCTCCGCCGGTGGCGAAAACGAACTGGAACTGGAGGAAGTGGAGGCGGTCCTGCACCGCATCCAGAACTTCGAGCCCGCCGGTGTGGCGGCGCGCGATCTGCGCGAGTCGCTGCTCCTGCAACTGGCGCAACTGCCGAACACCATCGACTGGAAGGAAAAGGCCGGCGAACTGCTCGACAGGCACTTCGACCTGCTGGTCAACCGCGACTACACGCAACTCATGCGCCGCCTCAAGGTGGGGGAAGAAGAACTCAAGGAAATCATCCAGGTGGTGCAGGCCCTCAATCCCCGCCCGGGTTCACAGATCACCGACAGCAGCCCCGAATACATCGTCCCCGATGTCTTCGTGCGCAAGGAAAACGGCAAGTGGCGCGTCTCGCTGAACATGGATGCCGCGCCGAAGCTGCGCATCAATGCGCACTATGCCAACCTCATGAAGAAGGTCAACAACAGTTCCGACAACACCTATCTGAAAAACCACATGCAGGAGGCCAAGTGGTTTCTCAAGAGCCTCAACAGCCGTAACGAGACCCTGCTCAAGGTCGCCACCTGTATCGTCGAAAAACAGCGCGCCTTCCTCGAATACGGTGAAGAGGCGATGAAGGCGCTGGTGCTGCATGACATCGCCGAGGAAGTGGACATGCACGAATCCACCATTTCCCGCGTCACCACCAAGAAGTACATGCATACCCCGCGCGGCATCTATGAACTCAAGTATTTTTTCTCCAGCCACGTCAATACCGCCAGTGGCGGGGAATGTTCCTCGACGGCGATCCGCGCCCTCATCAAGAAGCTCATTGCCGCCGAGAAACCCCAGAAGCCGCTTAGTGACAGCAAGATCGCCGCTATCCTCTCAGAGCAGGGCATCAATGTCGCGCGCAGAACCGTTGCCAAGTACCGGGAAGCCATGGCTATCCCTCCGTCCAACGAAAGAAAACGTCTGGCCTGAACGGCCGCTATCCAAGGAGCCCATCATGCAACTCAGCGTAACCGGACACCATGTCGAGATCACCGATTCCCTCCGCGACTATGTGCAGGAAAAGCTCGAACGCATTCAGCGCCACTTCGACCAGATCACCAATGTCCACGTCATCCTCAGTGTCGAGAAACTGGTCCACAAGGCCGAAGCCACCCTGCACATCCCCGGCGGCAACCTGTTTGCCGAGGCGGACAACGACGACATGTATGCCGCCATCGATGCACTTTCCGACAAGCTGGACCGCCAGGTGCGCAAGCACAAGGAAAAACTCACCGACCACCACCGCAACGAGGGTGGCCTGAAGAGTCAGCAACCCGGTTGAGCGGCAACAACGGGAACGACCATGCAAGTCTCGGAACTCATCAGCCCTGAACGCATTGCCTGTGGTATCGATGCCCACAGCAAGAAGCGCGCGCTGGAGAAACTCAGCGAACTCATCGCCGGCGATGAAGCACAGCTGAGCAGCCATGAAGTCTTCAACAGTCTGCTGGCGCGCGAGCGCCTCGGCGCCACCGGACTCGGCTACGGCGTCGCCATCCCGCACGGGCGCCTGGGCGACAACCCGCGCACCCAGGCCGCTTTCATCAAGCTGGCCCACGGGGTGGATTTCGGCGCCGCCGACAATCAGCCGGTGGATCTCCTGTTCGCCCTGCTGGTGCCGAAGGAATCCACCGATGAACATCTCGAGATCCTTGCCGCCCTGGCGAAGCTGTTCAACGAAGAGCAGTTTCGCAAGGAGCTGCGCGCCGCCACCTCGCGCGAACAGATCTACGAGGTACTGGATCGCTGGTCGAAGAAAAGTGGCTGACGGCCGTGAGCCCGCGCCCCGCCGGGCGGGGCATCCTGCACGGAACGCCTGATGAGCGAGCCCCTCACCAGCGCGCAGTTGTTCGACAGCCACGGCGAACGCCTCAGGCTGTGTTGGCTGGCCGGCCGTGAAGGCGCCGATGCGGTGATCCCCTTTCCCGCGCGCGAGGCCGCGGACCAGCGGCTGGTGGACTACCTCAATCCCGGCCGCCCCCACCCCATCCAGGTCATTGGCCACGCCGAGCACGCCTACATGGCGTCGCTGGATGCGGGCACGCGCCACGGCTGGCTGGCCAGCGTCTTTGCCACCCGCCCGGCCATGCTCATCCTCAGTGACGACCTCGAGCCCGGTACCGAACTGCGCGAGATGGCGGATGCCACCATGACGCCGCTGCTGGGCACGCCGCTGGAGGCGCTCCGCGTGCTGGAATACCTGCAATACCAGCTCGAAGGCCTCGCCGCGGAGAGCGAGATCCTGCACGGCGTGTTCATCGAGGTGCTGGGGATCGGCGTGCTGCTCACCGGGCTCAGCGGCGCCGGCAAGAGCGAGCTGGCGCTGGAGTTGATCAACCGGGGGCACCGCCTCATCGCCGACGACGCCGCCCAGTTCACCTGCCGCACGCCGGGGGTGATCATTGGTACCTGCCCGCCGCTGCTGCGCGACTTCCTCGAGGTGCGCGGCCTCGGCATCCTCAACATCCGCGCCATGTTCGGCGACAACGCCCTGCTCACCTCCAAGCGCCTGCGACTCATCATCCGCCTCGACGTCTCCACCGAGAAACTGAGCGACGAGAGCGCCCGTCTCGACGGCGGCCACCAGCTGCGCAATATCCAGGGGGTGGAGATCCCCCAGCTCAACGTGCCGGTGGCCCCCGGCCGCAACCTCGCGGTCATCATCGAAGCGGCGGTGCGCAACCACCTGCTGAGCCGAAGCGGCTATAATGCCGCCGAAGACTTCAGCGAACGGCAACGGCGCCTCATGACAGGCAAGGAATCATGAACCTCATCATCGTCAGCGGGCTGTCAGGCTCGGGCAAGACCATTGCCCTGCACGCGCTGGAGGATCTCGGCTTCTACTGCATCGACAACCTGCCCATCGGCCTGCTGCCCAGCCTCGCCACGGAGATCCTCGAGCACCGCGACGACGAGCCGCCGCGCTTTGCCGTCGGCATCGACGCACGCAATCTTGCCGGTGATCTTGCCGACTTCCCGGCACTGATGGAACAGCTCGAAGCGCGCGGCGTGCGCAGCGAGATCATCTTTCTGCAGGCCGAGGAAAACGAACTCCTGAAACGTTTCAGCGAGACGCGCCGCCGCCACCCGCTGAGCAGCGGCGATCTGCCCCTGCGCGAGGCCCTGCACAAGGAACGCCAGTTGCTCGACCCGGTGATCTCCGCCGCCAGCCTGGTCATCGACACCACCCATACCAACGTCCACCAGTTGCGCGACCAGCTCGCCATGCGTCTCAGGCCGCAACGCGACGGCGGCATGTCGGTGCAGTTCCTCTCCTTCGGTTTCAAGCACGGCGCGCCCGCCGATGCCGACTTCATCTTCGACCTGCGCTGCCTGCCCAATCCCCACTGGGTGGCGGAACTGCGCAGCCAGACGGGGCGCGATGCGGCGGTGGCGGAGTTCCTCGCCGGTCATCCTTCGGTGGAAGAGATGTTCGTGCAGATCCGCGACTTCCTCGCCACCTGGCTGCCGGCCTTCGAGGCCGACAATCGCAGCTATATCACCATCGCGCTGGGCTGCACCGGCGGTCAACACCGATCAGTGTATTTTGCCGAACGCCTGCGTGCCTTTTTCGCCAAAAAATACGACAATGTACTGCTTCGTCACCGGGAGCTGACATGAGCGTGGGTATCCTCATCGTCTGTCATGGACATATCGGCACGGCCATCGTGGATTCCGTGCGCAGCATTATCGGCACCCTGCCGCTGGAGGTCCGCATCCTCGACATTCTCACCGACATGCCGCGCGAGCAACTGGTGGAGGAAGGCACCCGCGCCGTGGACGAACTCGACCAGGGCGACGGCGTGCTGGTGCTGACCGATCTCTACGGCTCCACGCCGGCCAATGTCGCCTGCCTGCAGGACAGGGAAAACGTCACCGTCGTCGCCGGACTCAATCTGCCCATGTTGCTGCGCGTCATGAACTATCCCGACCTCGACCTGCCCGCGCTGGTCGGCAAGGCCATCAGCGGGGGACGCGACGGCATTCTCATCTGCCCACGGAAGGACCAGCCATGATCACGCGCGAGATCGTCATCAGCAACAAGCTGGGCCTGCATGCCCGCGCCGCCGCCAAGCTGGTGACCCTCAGCGGGCGCTTCGAGAGCGAGATCTTCCTGGAGCGCAACGGCAACCGGGTCAACAGCAAGAGCATCATGGGGGTGATGATGCTCGCCGCCGCCCAGGGCACCCGCCTGGTCCTCACCGCCGACGGGCCGGACGAGGAAGCCGCCGTCGCCGAGATCGTCGCGCTGGTGGAAAACCGCTTCGACGAAGCCGAGTAGCGCTTCCCCGCGGCCGGCGTGGCTGCCGGCATTTACTGTGCCATTTCCCCGCCCCGCCTGTTAAACTTGCCCCCAGTTTTAGCGGGGGTCGGGTATGTCGCCGGAGACGGAAAACACGGAGCTTGTCACTGATCTGGACCAGGTCAGCGAATTTCTCCACGAAGGCAGGCTCGAGGAGGCGCAGCAGCTCATCAGCGAGCTGCACCCGGCGGAGATCGCCCACGTCATCGAGTCCCTGCCCGCCGCCGAGCGCGAAAAGATCTGGCCCTGGATCCCCTCCGAGGCCGAGGGCGAGGTGCTGTTGCACCTCCCCGATGAAATAAGCAGCGCCCTGCTGCGCAAGATGGCGCCCGAGGACATCGTCGCCGCCACCGAAACCCTGGAGACCGACGACCTCGCCGACATCCTGCCGGAGATCCCGGAGGACACGCGCCAGGAACTGCTGCTGTCCATGGAGATGCAGGACCGCGAGCGCCTCGAGTCCGTGCTCTCCTACCCGGAGGACACCGCCGGCGGCCTGATGGATCTCAACACCATCGTCGTGCGTGCCGACATCTCGCTCGACGTGGTGCTGCGTTACCTGCGCCGCCTCGGCCGCATCCCGGAGTCCACCGACCACCTTTTCGTCACCAACCGGGACGGCCGCTACCTCGGCGTGCTGGCGATCTCCGATCTCCTCACCCACGACCCGGACCTGACGGTGGCCGAAGTGATCAAGCAGGACGTGGAGGCCATCCCCGCCGACACGCCGGCCAACAAGGTGGCCGCCCTGTTCGAGAACCGCGACCTCATCAGCGCACCGGTGGTGGACGAGGACGGCAGGCTGCTCGGCCGTATCACCATCGACGACGTGGTGGACGTCATCCGCGACGAGGCCGATCACTCCTTCATGAGCATGGCCGGCCTCAACGAGGAAGACGACATGTTCGCGCCCTCACTCACCAGCGCACGCCGCCGCATGCCATGGCTGGGGATCAACCTCCTCACCGCCTTCCTCGCCTCCTGGGTCATCGGCCTGTTCGGCGCCACCATCGAAAAACAGGTGGCGCTGGCCATCCTCATGCCCATCGTCGCCAGCATGGGAGGCATCGCCGGCAGCCAGACCCTGACCATTGCCATCCGTGCGCTGGCGCTGGGACGGCTCGGCGAACACAATGCGCGTATGTTGTTGTCGAAGGAACTGGGTGTCGGCCTGCTCAACGGTATCTTCTGGGCGCTGGTCATCGCCCTCGCCGCGGGACTGTGGTTCGACGACGTCCAGCTCTCCATCGTCATCGGCCTCGCCATCATCGCCAACCTGATCATCGCCGCGGCCGCCGGCGCCACCATCCCGCTGTTCCTGCAACGCATCGGCGCCGATCCGGCACTGGCCGGCTCCGTGGTGCTGACCACCGTCACCGACGTGGTGGGTTTCTTCGCCTTCCTCGGCCTGGCGACGCTCTACCTGGTCTGAACTCAGTCCCCCGCCACCGTCATGCCATCGACGAGGATGGAACCGGTGACGATGTTGCCGCGCGTGTCGAGATCACTGGCGATGTTGCGAATGCCGGCAAACATGTCGCGCAGATTGCCGGCGATGGTGATCTCCTCCACCGGCGCGGCGATCACGCCGTTTTCCACCCGGAAGCCCGCGGCGCCGCGCGAGTAGTCGCCGGTGACGTTGTTGACGCCCTGCCCCATGAGATCGGTCACCAGCACGCCGTTGCCCATTTCGCGCAGCAGCGCGGCGCGATCCATGTCCTGGTGGGCGACGAAGACGTTGTGGGTGCCGCCGGCGTTACCGGTGGTCTCCATGCCCAGCCGGCAGGCGGCGTAGCTGTCGAGCACATAGCCCTGCAACACACCGGCACTGACGATGTCGCGCGGCGCGGTGGCCACGCCTTCGCTGTCGAAGGGGGCGCTGCCCAGGGCGCCGCGCAGGTGGGGGCGCTCGTCGATGCGCATCCAGTCGGGAAACAACGTTTCGCCGAGGCTGTCGACGAGGAAGGAGGAACGGCGATAGAGGGCGTTGCCGTTGATGGCGCGCAGGAAGTGGCCGATGAGGCCGCGCGCCACGCCGGCCTCGAAGATCACCGGCTGCGGCCCGGTGGGCATGCTGGAGGCGCCGAGACGCGCCAGCGCCCGCTCGGCGGCGGTGCGCCCCACGGTGGCGGGAGTCTCCAGCGCCCGCGGGTCGCGCGCGACGGTGTACCAGTAGTCGCGCTGCATGCCGGAGGCGTCCTCGGCGATGACCGCGGCATTGAGGCTGTGACGCGAGCTGGCGTAGCCGCCGAGGAAACCGTGGCTGTTGCCGTAGAGGCGCAGGCCGCTGTGGGAATTGAGCGAGGCGCCTTCCGAGTTGGTGATGCGGGGATCGAACTCCAGCGCCTCGGCCTCGGTGGCGCGCGCCTGCTCGATGGCCTCCTCGTTGCTGATCTCCCAGGGATGATAGAGATCCAGCTCCGGCGCCTCGCGGGCCATGCGCTCGGCGGGGGCGAGGCCGTTGCAGGGATCCTCGGCGGTGTAGCGGGCGATGTCGCAGGCGGCCTGCACGGTCTCGCGCAGGGCGCGCTCGGAGAGATCCGTGGTCGAGGCCGAGCCCTTGCGCGTGCCGTGGTAGACCGTCACGCCCAGGCCCTTGTCGCGGTGATACTCCAGGGTGTCCACCTCGCCGAGACGCACGTTCACCGACAGGCCCGACTCGATGTGCAGCCCGGCCTCGACGGCATCGGCGCCCCGCGCCCTGGCTGCTTCCAGGACCAGGCCGATGCAGTCACGCAACTGTTCGACGGCGAATTCCTCGGCCACGGCCGCGGGAAGGGTACGGGTCAGATCAGACATGCTTGCTGCTTCTTCCTTTGTCGTGTTCAGGGGCGCCGGGCATGCCGGCGCCACGTGGAGATGGTTTCGCCCTGCCCGGCGCACGGCTCTGTTATGATCCCCGCCATGTCACGCACCCCGGCCATGTCCCGTGAATCCCCCCGACGAAGCTGACGCCGACGGCGAGGCGCTGCCGAGCAAGTCACGGCGCAAGCGCGAGGCCCACGCGCAACAGGCGCTGGGCGAGGCGCTGTTGCAGATCCCCGAGGCCGAGTGGCCGTCGCTGGCGGTGCCCGAGGAACTGGCCGCCGCCCTGCGCGAGGCGCTGCGCATCCATGCCCGTGGCGGGCGGCGCCGACAGCTCCAGTATATCGGCAAGCTCATGCGTCGCATCGACAGCGGGGCCATCGCCGCGGCGCTGGCCCGCCGGGACGAGCGCCAGGCGACGGCGAGGCGCGACTTTCACCGCCTCGAGGCCTGGCGTGACCGCCTGCTGGCCGAGGGCGACGCGGCCCTGCCCGAACTGCTGGCGGAATTCCCCGGCGCCGAGCGCCAGCAACTGCGCCAGCTGATCCGCAATGCCCGGCGCGAACGGGCGGCGGCAAAGCCTCCGCGCGCGGCGCGCCTGTTGTTCAGATACCTGCGCGAGTTGGCGGAACGGGACGAGCCGTCCGCCTGAGCGCCCGTTCAGCCGCTGGTGCCGCCCACGGTGAGGGCATCCACCTTGAGGGTCGGCTGGCCCACGCCCACGGGTACGCTCTGGCCTTCCTTGCCACAGGTACCGATGCCGGTATCCAGCCTGAGATCGTCACCCACCATGCTCACGCGCGTGAGTACCTCGGGACCGTTGCCCACCAGCGTCGCGCCCTTCACCGGCGCGGTGACGCGACCTTTTTCGATGAGATAGGCCTCGCAGGCTGAGAAGACGAACTTGCCCGAGGTGATGTCCACCTGGCCGCCGCCGAAGTTGACCGCGTAGAGGCCGCGCTCGACGCTGGCGATGATCTCCTGCGGGTCGTGCTCGCCGGCGAGCATGAAGGTATTGGTCATGCGCGGCATGGGCAGGTGGGCATAGGACTCGCGGCGGCCGTTGCCGGTGGAGCGCGTGCCCATGAGGCCGGCGTTGAGCTTGTCCTGCATGTAGGCGCGCAGGATGCCGTTTTCGATCAGCACCGTGCGGCCGGTGGGTACGCCCTCGTCGTCGATGTTCAGGGAGCCGCGCCGCCCCTCGAGGGTGCCGTCGTCCACCACCGTGCACAGGGGACTGGCGACGCGCTCGCCGATGCGTCCGCTGAATGCCGAGCTGCCCTTGCGGTTGAAATCGCCTTCCAGGCCGTGACCCACTGCCTCGTGGAGCAATACCCCCGGCCAGCCGGGACCCAGCACCACGGGCATGGTGCCCGCCGGCGCGTCCACCGCCTCGAGGTTGACCAGCGCCTGGCGCACCGCCTCGCGCGCATAGTCGCGGGCGCGCTCGCCGTCGAAGAAATAAGCATAGTCGTAACGCCCGCCGCCGCCGGCGCTGCCCTGTTCGCGGCGTCCCTTGTGTTCGGCAATGACGCTGACGTTGAGGCGCACCAGCGGGCGCACGTCACCCGCCAGCGTGCCGTCGCTGTCCGCCACCAGCACCACGTCGTGCACGCCGGCGAGGTTGACGAATACCTGGGTGATGCGCGGGTCCTGCGCGCGCGCGAAGGCATCCAGTTCGCGCAGCAGGGCGACCTTGTCGTCGGCGCTGATGCTGTCGAGGGGATCGGCCGGCTGGTAGAGCCGGTGCGGGGTGACCGTCTGCCAGGCCTGCATGCGCCGCGCCTGCCCGGCGCGGGCAATGGTGCGCGCGGCCTCGGCCGCGCGCGTCAACGACGGCAGGATGATTTCGTCGGCATAGGCAAAGCCGGTCTTCTCGCCACTGATGGCGCGCGCGCCGACCCCCTGGTCGATGCCGTGGCTGCCTTCCTTGACGATGCCGTCCTCGAGAAACCAGGACTCGTGGCGGCTGGACTGGAAATAGAGATCGGCGCGGTCCACGCTGTGGCCGAGGATGCCGCCCAGCACGGCCTCCAGATCGTTTTCCGCCAGGCCGCCCGGTTCAAGCAGGACCTGGCGCGCCATGTCGAGACGGGAGACACTCATGAGGCGAGCTTGCAGTCGATACGTCGGTGTTCGAGGACGGGGAAACTGCGGCGCGTCTGCGCGACCTTGTCGAGATCGATGTCGGCCACCACCACGCCGGAGCCATGGGGCAGGCGGTCGAGGATCTGCCCCCAGGGATCGACGATCATGGAGTCGCCGTGGGTCTCGCGGCCATTGACGTGGTAGCCGCCCTGCCCGGCGGCGACCACATAGGCGACGTTCTCGATGGCGCGCGCGCGCACCAGCGCCTCCCAGTGGGCGCGCCCGGTGAGCGCGGTAAAGGCCGCCGGCAGGGCGATGAGTTCCACGCCCTTGTTGGCGAGTTGGCGAAACAGTTCGGGGAAGCGCAGGTCGTAGCAGATGGCCAGCCCAAGGCGGCCGAAGGGCGAATCCACCACCACCACCTCGCTGCCGGGCTCGATGGTCTCCGATTCGTTGTAGGTCTCGCCGTTTTCCTCCAGGGTCACATCGAAGAGGTGGATCTTGTCATAGCGCGCGCGTTGCCGGCCTTCCGCGTCATACACCAGGCAGGCGGCGCGGATGTGTTCGGCATCGCCGGCCTCCAGCGGGATGGTGCCGCCGACGATCCATGCGCCGTGACGCGCGGCCTGCTCGGCGAGGAAGGCCTGGATGGGGCCCTCGCCCTCCCGCTCGCGGATGGCCACCTTGTCGGCCTCCTTCATGCCCATGAGGGCAAAATTCTCCGGCAACACGATGAGCCCCGCCCCGGCCTCCACGGCGAGGCTGATGAGCCGGCCCGCCTCGGTGAGGTTGGCCGCCACGTTGGGGCCGGAGGCCATCTGGATGGCTGCAGCACGCTTCATTCTTGCTCCCTTGTCTTGTTCAGTCGTTCAGGCGGGCGGTGGCCGGAGCCGCCGCCGATGGATTCTCAGGCGGGATCCGCTCACCGCGCACGGTGAGCAACACCGATCCGGCGGCCACGCCGCCGGGGATCATGTCGATGCGCCGTGAGGCCACGCCGAGCGAGACCAGCCAGCCGCGCAGTTCATGGGCCCACAGGGTGCCCTCGTCGCCCCCGGGATAGCGGATCAGCAGGCGGGCCTCGGGATCCTGTTGCAGGGCCGCCACCACCTCGCGCAGCGGCGCGAAACGCCGCACGCTGTCGCCATCACGAGGCTGTGCCCAGAGCTCCGCCCCCAGGGTCTGGCTGATCTCCCCGGCCAGCGGGGCGCTCACAAGGGACAGCAGGGCTGTAAGAAGCAGGATCCTCGACATCGGCCGCAGGATACCATTTATGACGCGCCCCGGCATTGGCCCGGAAGGGCTAACTGTCCTCGTCATCCGGATCGGCGACCGCCGGCGCCTCGCCCGGCCCCGCCTCCGGCTCTGCTTCCTCGGGTTCGCCGCTGACGCGCTCGATGACCGGTTCCTTCCAGGTGCCGGTGATACGGTACTCGCTGGCCAGACCGCGATCAAAGGACGAGCCGGTGAGCTTGTTGAGCAGCCACAGGGCCACGCCCGAGACCGGATCGGAGAAGATCGCCAGCCCGCCCGCGGCCACGTCGGTGGCGCCGGGGATGACGGTGAGGGCGGAATCGAAGTCCCTGGCCGCGAGGCCGGTACGCCCCCGCAGCTGCACGGTGCCCACCGTGCCCTTCACCACCAGGTCGCCATCGGTATAGGCGTTGCCGTCGCGGATGTTGAACCTGCCCCTGATGGAATCGAAGCGAAAGCCCTTTGAGAAATCACGGAAATCCAGGAACAGGCGGCGCGGCAGGGCCGAGAGGCTGAGCAGGCCCAGCAGGCGGCCGGCGCCGGGATCCACCTCGACGATATTGCCGTTGGCCAGGTCGATGACCGCCGTGCCGGAGGCCTTCTCCCAGCTGAAGCGTGTCAGGGCATCGGGCCAGTAGAGAGTCAGGTCCACCTGCCCCTCGCCCTGCTCGATGATGGCGGTGTAGCCGAGGCGGCGGAACATGTCACCCACGTTGTTGCTGCGGGTACTGAAGTGCAGGGTGGTGTCCTGGCGGCCGAATCGCCTGCGCCAGTCGCCCTGGCCGGTAATGGTCATGACGTCGGAGGCGAGGCTGAACTCCGCCAGACGGATGCCGGAGCCGGTGTGTTCCAGGCGCAGGCGCGCAACACCGAGATCCTTGCCGTCGAGACGCAGCTTGCCGATGCGCGCGTCGATGGCGGGGAAGTCCTGCGGCGTCCATTCCCGCTCCACCTGCGGCCCGGGTTCGGGGGCGGTATCGGCGTCCGGCGATGCCGTCAGCAGGTTGACCTCACCCATGTCGATGCGGATGGGCAACAGGGGCGGCGGTGCCGTGGAACCGGACTCGTGCCGCAGCAGGCTCATCCAGCCGCGCAGGTCCAGCCGCGCCACGTTGCCGGTGACGCGAAAGACCTCATCCTCCGGCGGCACGGGCGCGCCGGCGCCGAAGTGCAGGGTCCCGCGGAGGGGGACGAGACGCGCGTCGCGGCGGTGAAACTCGCTCCAGGCATTGATGCGCTCACCGAGGTAGAGACCGAAGCCGATGACGCGATCCTCCCCCGCCACCGGGCGGCGGCTGCCGAGAACGGCCTCGAAGACCACCGGCAACGGCTCGCGGAGATCGTCCAGCGGCGCCGGCAGCTCGACGGTGCCGGGCGGCAGGTCGGTGGTCACCACCAGTTGCGGCGGGGCGTAGTGGCCGCGCTTGCGCATGCCAAAGGTGTAGTTGGCCTGCAGGCTGACGCGCTGCCGGCGGGCACGGAAGGCGGGCAGATCGAGGCGCTGCGCCAGCAGGTCCAGCTGCGCCGAGGTACTGACGGCGACGTGGTCGCGTCGCAGGCCATCGATGTGGGTGGAATAGACGCTGAACCGGGCCGGCTGGCCGAAGACCAGGCCGTTGAGATCCTCGCTGCGCTGGCCCTGCTCCGAGAACAGGATGGCGCCATTGAGGTTGGTGGCATTGATGCGCCCGTCGAAGAGGTGAAAGGCCGCCCTGGCCAGCGCCACGCGACCCGCGTAGCGCAGGGGCTGTGCCTTGCGCATGGCGGCGTTGAGCGGCAGTTGCATGTTGAAGCTGGTCTCCGCGCTGCCGGCGGTCTCGATGCCATCGACGAAATCATGCGCCGGGCGCGCGATGGGACTGTGGGAGAGAAAGGCCAGCATGTTGCGGGTGCTGCCCCGCACGCGGGCATCCACCGACAGCAGGGGGCGGCGGTAGTCCTCGATGCCGACCCGCGCCCCCAGGATGGTATTGCCCTGCAGGCGGCCTGCGGCGAGATCGATGCCGAAACCCGTGCCACTGAACCAGGCCGTGCCGCTGGCCGCCTCGATGGCCGGCCAGCCCTGCTGGTAGAGCAACTTCAGATCCTGCACGTCGTGTTCGACGCGAAACAGTCCGCCGCCCTTGTGGAAGGGAAAATCATTGAGTCGGCCATTGTAGATCACCGTGCCTTCACGCGCCGTGCCCCCCACCAGCGCCGTATCCAGCCACTTGACCAGTTTCGGCTTCATGATGCCGGTGGGCAGGTAGCGCGAGGCAGCGGCCACCCTGGCGTTCTGGAAACGGGCCTGGAGATCCAGGTAGCTGGCGCGCGGATCGGCGGGGATCACCAGGCGCAGGGCGGCGCGCATCGTGAGATCCGCGTTGCGCGCGCGCAGGCGATCCGTCACCACGTGCCATTCGTCTGCATGGCGGAACCAGCGCAGGCTGGCGTCCAGTTCGTCGATGGGCAGCGGTTCACGAAACAGGTCGGCGAAGCGTAACTCGGTGGCCTGGGGTTCGATGCGCAACCAGCCGCGCTCGCCGCTGGTCCACAGGCGGGCGCTGAGACGGTGCACGCCGGGGAATTTTTTCCACGCCTGCACGTCCACGTCACGCAGCACGGCGCTCAGTTCAAAGGGAGTCCGGCCTTCTCCGCGTTCCCCGCCGGGCGAGGGCAGCGAGAGATACAGCGACTCCAGCCGCCCGCCAGGCGCCAGCGCGGCGAGCATTTCGCCCTGCGTGTCGTCCAGCAGGCCGCTGCGCGCCAGCACCTCGGCCAGCCGACCGAGGGGCAGGACCTCGGCCCACAGGCGCACCTGTTCCACCTCGCGCGCCGC
>JALTLF010000151.1 GCA_027005735.1 Chromatiales bacterium
GGGCGGAGCCATGCAGCGCATGGCGAAGACCCGGAATCCAGTGGCCAACGCGTTTCTCTGGATTCCGGATACACGCTGCGCGTGTTCCGGAATGACGGCGTGTCGTTGCGGGTTCAAAATCGCACCGAGGCGGCGCTCCTGCAGAGGCCTGTTTCAGTACAGAGGGAAAAGATCGATCTTCTCGCACCTCGTCACTCGCCCCTGAATTCATCGCATCCCCCGCGCGTGCCTGATCTGTTCCCAGGCGGCCTGGATCTCCTGGGTCTTTTCCTTGGCCACGGTGATCATCTCTTCGGGCAGGCCGCGGGCCACCAGCTTGTCGGGGTGGTGCTGGTTCATCAGGCGGCGGTAGGCCTTCTTGACTTCGGCATCACTGGCATCGGGTGAGACACCCAGCGCGCGGTAGGCATCGCCCAGCGTGGGGCCGCGCTGCGCGGCACCACCGCCAGTCCCGGCGCCCGCCTGGCCATGGAATTGCCGCTGGGCGACGACCATGGCCTCCAGTTGTTCATAGACGAAACGCGATACGCGCAGGCATTCACAGACGTGGTGGAGCAGGCGACGCTCGGCCTCGTGCAGCCGGCCGTCGGCAAAGGCGGCATTGATCTGGATCTCGAGGAACATCTGGATGAGGGTGCGCCGGCCGTGACATTCGCGACGAAACTGTTCCAGTACGTCGTCGAGGGGAAAATCCGGCTGCTTGCCTTCATTGAAGAGATTGATGGCCACCTTGCGCTGTTCCGCATCCAGCGCCATCTCGCGCATGACCGCCTCGGCCATGGCGATCTCATCGCGGCTGACGCGCCCATCCGCCTTGGCCAGCCGTCCCATGACACTGAACACGGCGGTAAAGAAGGCAGTCTGCACGCGTTGCTGGTCACCGGTCTGCCAGGACCCTGCGCGCGTATCGAGGCCGGCGAGGCCCTCATCGAACGTGTGTCCCACCGCGGCACCCAGGATGGCGCTCACTGGCCCACCCAGCGCGTAACCGAAGGCACCGCCAATGATCTTGCCCCACCAACTCACGATGATCCTCCACTGCCAGAAAAAAGCGCTGATCGTCCAGTACCGGACAGCGACATCTTACCCAGCGCCCGCATGGCTTGCACACGCATCGCAGAAATCTGGAATGTCTCTAACTGTCGATACACGTTCGATGGCCGCACGGAAGCAAGCCGGGATAGCTTCTTTCCCCTCCCGCGCATTGATCACGCTGGCCGATTCTGACAAGATAAGATGCAAATAAGATATAACAAAAGCGAGTTTCGATGCCTTCCACCCCCAAGGCACTGATTGACCAGAACCTGCGCCTGTTTTCCCTGCCCGAGATCGCCCTGCGCCTCACGGAGATGGTCGAAGATCCGGCTTGCAGCGTGGTGCGGATCGGCGAGGAGATCGCCCGTGACCCGGGGCTGAGCGCACGCCTGTTGCGCGTGGTCAACAGCCCTGTTTACGGCTTTCCCTCTGAGATCGACAGCATCCCCATGGCCATCACCATCCTCGGCACGCGGCAATTGCGTGACCTGGTACTGGCGACTTCCGTGTTCCAGGCCTTCGGCAAGGCTGACAGCAGCAAGCAGGACATGGAGGTATTCTGGGTTCACAGCATCACCTGCGCGCTCGCCGCCCGGGAGATCGCCAACGAACTCAAGCTGGGCTACGGCGAACGCCTCTTTGTCGCCGGCCTGCTGCACGATATCGGCAAGCTCGTCATGCTGAGCGCATTGCGGCACGAGTACCGTGAACTGATCACGCGACTACAGGACTCGCCCGCCTCCAGCCACGGCTCGCTGGAAAGGGAGATCTTCGGTTTCGATCACAGTGATATCGGCAGCGAACTGCTTGGCCGCTGGAACCTGCCGGAATCACTCATCGAGCCGGTGCGCTGTCACCACGCTCCGCAGAAGGCCCGCCAGTTTCGGCCTGACAGCTACATCGTGCACCTGGCCAATCACCTTGCCAACACCATAAGCCCCATCATCAGCCGCGACGACGCCCCCATGCTGGCCCCGGAAACCCTGGCCACCCTCACCCTGGACGAAGACGGGCTCGAGGCCGTGGTGGCCCGCACGCGGGAAAAGCAACCGGCGGTCGTGGAGGTGCTCTACCCGGAAGCCAGAACGGCGACCGGCTAGCCCGACCGGGAACAGGCGCGGGAAACAGACGCCGGATCCGGCGTTCCGAATTCCACTGCCGTTCACGGATCCCGGACTCTCGCCGGGTGGCTCCCGCCACCCGGATGAGGTCACCCGGACATCTCCGGGTTTAGAGGGCGGCACATACCCGTTGCAGTCGCTCGCGCACTTCGCCGGCGAGTTCCTCGATACCTTCCTTGTCCACCAGGCCAAGGACAGCGGCCGGATCCATGAAGGCGACCACAACGGAGCCATCTTCTTCCTCGCGCACGACGACGTTGCAGGGCAGGAGCAGGCCGATGTCGGGATCGGCGCTCAGGGCCTTGTTGGCCAGTACCGGATTACAGGCACCGAGGATCTTGTAGGGGCGCTTGTCGATATCGAGCTTCTTCTTCATCACTGCCTTGACATCGATCTCGGTCAACACACCAAAGCCTTCCTTCTGCAACTCCTCGGTAACCTTCTCGACAGCCGCGTCGAAACCAAGTTGGGTCTTCGTGTCGAATCCATACATGCCTGCGATCTCCAGTTAAGTTTGTACGCTCATTTCGGTGGATTGGCCTCCCGCCAGGTCCGGTAGATCTCTTCCGGCCAGCGGGAAATGATCCAGTCGATGATAGCATCAATTTCCTCGTCGCTCAGTTTCTGCTTCCATGCCGGCATGCCCCCACCCTGGGCAAGGGTTCCGTTGCGGATGACGCCCTTGAGAACGTCACGCGAGTGATGCCAGGTGTGTGCAGTACCATTGAGGGGTGGCGGCGGGAACCTGCCCTGGGCATTACGACGCTGCCAGTTGGGATCGCCCTCGGCTTCCCTGCCGTGGCAAACTGCGCAATTTTCACGGTACAAGCGCCCACCCGTCACCACGCGCCCGAATTCCAGGCCACGGTCCAGCGGCGCGGAACCGGGCGGCGCGGTCGCCGGCGTGTGCGCCGCCGGCGGGCGGGCGGCCTGCCGCGGTGTATCAGCTTCCGGTGAACAGGCCGCCAGCCCCAGCAGGGAGAGCACCACAATGAGGTTCCTGAGCTTCATGATGTTATTCCTCCCTGCAATTCACGAGTCTGCCTTGAGCTGGCGCTTGCGCCACAGCAGGAATACCGCCGGCAGCACCACCAGGGTGAGGACGGTGGCCGAGACCATGCCGCCCACCATGGGCGCGGCGATGCGGCGCATGACCTCGGAGCCCGTGCCGCCGCCGAACATGATGGGCAGCAGGCCGGCGATGATGGCCGTCACCGTCATCATGATGGGCCGCACGCGCAGCAGGGCGCCCTCGGTGACCGCCTCCTGCAGTTCTTCCAGACTCAGGTGATGCACATGGCCCGCCTGCGCCTGACGGCGATGCAGGGCCTGGTTGAGATAGACCAGCATGATGACGCCGATCTCCACCGCCACACCGGCCAGCGCGATGAAGCCCACGCCCACCGCCACGGACATGTTGTAGCCCAGCAGGTAGAGTAGCCAGTAGCCACCCAGCAGGGCCAGCGGCAGGGTGCCCATGATGATCATGACCTCGGTGAAGTTACGGAAGTTGAGGTACAGCAGGAGGATGATGATCACCAGGGTCAGGGGCACCACGATCATCAGGCGTTCCTTGGCACGCACCATGTACTCGTACTGGCCGGACCAGGAAACGGAGTAGCCGGGTGGCAGTTCCACCTGTTCCGCCACTGCGCGCTGGGCGCGCTCGACGTAGGAGCCGATGCCAACACCGTCCTCGAGATCCACGAAGGTCCAGCCGTTGGGACGCGCATTCTCGCTCTTGATCATGGCCGGCCCGTCCTCGACACGGATGTGCGCCACTTCACCCAGGGCGATGCGCGCCCCGCGTGGCGTGACAATGGGCAGGTTACGCAGGCGGTCCACCGAGTCGCGCACCTCACGCGGGTAACGCACGTTGATGGGATAACGCTCCAGTCCCTCCACGCTCTCGGCGACGTTCATGCCACCCACGGCGGTGCGCACCACGTCCTGCACGTCGGCGATATTCAGGCCGAAACGCGAGGCGGCGACGCGATCGATATCGACGGTGACGTAACGTCCGCCCACGGTGCGTTCCGAGAAGGCCGACAGGGTACCCGGTACGGTCTGCACCACCTCCTCGATACGCTTGCCGATCTCCTGGATGACATTGAGATCGGGACCCGAGACCTTGATACCCACCGGGGTCTTGATACCCGTGGCCAGCATGTCGATGCGGGTCTTGATGGGCCACACCCAGGCATTGGTCAGGCCCGGGAACTTGAGGAGGGCGTTGAATTCCTCCTTGAGTTTCGCCACCGTCATGCCCTCGCGCCACTCGCTGCGGGGTTTGAGCAGCACGGTGGTCTCGATCATGGTCAGGGGCGCCGGATCGGTGGCGGTATCGGCACGGCCGATCTTGCCGAACACGCGCTTGACCTCGGGCACGGTGCGAATGAGGCGATCCGTCTGTTGCAGGATCTGCTGCGCCTTGCCCACCGAGATCCCCGGGAAGGTGGTCGGCATGTACATCATGTCGCCCTCGTCGAGATCGGGCATGAATTCCGAATCGACATTCATGATGGGGACGATGATGGTCACGGCCGCCACCAGGGCGATGACCAGCACGGTACCGGGGCGCCGCAGGACGAAATTGATGAATGGCCGATAACCTGCGATGAGCACGCGGTTGACGGGATTCTCGTGCTCCGGCCGGATATGCCCGCGGATGAAATACCCCATCAATACCGGCACCAGGGTTATGGAGAGCCCCGCCGCCGCGGCCATGGCATAGGTCTTGGTAAAGGCCAGCGGCGCGAACAGGCGACCCTCCTGCGCCTCCAGGGTAAATACCGGCAGGAAGGACAGGGTGATGATCAGCAGGGAGAAGAACAACGGTGGGCCCACTTCGCGGGTCGCCTCGCGCATGATACGCCAGCGGTTTTCGTCGGTGAGCGGTTCCTTCTCGATGTGCTTGTGCACATTCTCGATCATGACGATGGCCGCATCCACCATGGCGCCGATGGCAATGGCGATACCGCCCAGCGACATGATATTGGCATTGATGCCCTGGGCATGCATGATGACGAACGCCGCCAGGATACCGATGGGCAAGCTGATGATGGCCACCAGCGCCGAGCGCAGGTGGAACAGGAACACCGCGCACACCAGGGCGACGACGAGGAACTCCTCCAGCAGCTTGCCGTTGAGCGTATCCACCGCGCGCTCGATGAGCTGGGAGCGATCATAGGTCTCGACGATCTCCACGCCTTCCGGCAGGCCGGCCTGCAGCTCCTTCAGCTTGCGCTTGACGCCTTCGATGGTGGTCAGGGCATTTTCGCCGAAACGCATGACGATGATGCCGCCGACGACTTCACCCTCGCCGTCCAGTTCGGCGATGCCGCGGCGCATTTGCGGCCCGATACGCACCTCGGCGACATCCTTGAGCAGGATGGGCGTGCCACGATCATTGACGCCGAGGGGAATACGCCGCAGGTCGTCGAGATCGTCGATATATCCCGTGGCGCGTACCATGAACTCCGCCTCGGCCATCTCGATGACCGATCCCCCCACTTCCTGGTTGGCACGCTTGATGGCCATGCGCACCTTCTGCAGGGGCAGGTTGTAGGCGCGCAGGCGGTCCGGATCCAGCACCACCTGGTACTGCTTTACCATGCCGCCTATGGTGGCCACCTCGGAGACCCCTTCGACGGTCTGCAGCTCGTACTTCAGGAACCAGTCCTGCAGGGAACGCAGCTGCGCCAGGTCGTTCTGGCCGGTGCGATCCACCAGGGCATATTCATAGACCCAGCCGACGCCGGTGGCATCCGGGCCAAGGGCGGAGCGGGCCTCGGGCGGCAGGCGGCTGGCCACCTGGCTGAGGTACTCCAGCACGCGGGAACGCGCCCAGTAGGGATCCGTGCCGTCTTCGAAGATGATATACACGTAGGAATCATTGAAGAAGGAGTAGCCCCGCACGGTCACCGCCCCCGGCACCGACAGCATGGCGGTGGTCAGGGGATAGGTGACCTGGTCCTCCACCACCCGGGGCGCCTGCCCCGGGTAGGTGGTCTTGATGATGACCTGTACGTCGGAGAGATCGGGGATGGCGTCCAGCGGCGTGTTCTTCACCGCGTACAGGCCCCAGCCGATCAACACCACGGTCAACAACAGAACCAGGAAGCGGTTCCCCAGTGACCAGTCAATAATGCGATTGATCATGATCGGCTCCCCTTAGTCCATTTTCATGATGGATTTGATGACATAGCCGTGGGTGGTCTCCTCCAGCTCGAAGTGCACCTTGTCTTCGGGCTTGAGAGCGGAGAGATCCACGTCCTCGGCAACATTGAAGAACATGGTCATCTCGGGCCATTCCAGCGCGGGAATGGGATCATGAGTTATCTTGATGCGCGCCTCGTCCGGGAGCACCTCGCGCACCACGCCCATGCCCATGACACCGGGCGCCGCCATGTCGTGACCGGCCTGCGCCTCGGCAGGGGGCTCGGCAGCGGCCTGCGGCGCCGTCATGCGCGCCAGGCTAGCCTTGAGGCTGGCCTCGGAATCGATGAGGAACTGGGCCGAGGTCACCACCATCTCGCCTGCGGCGAGGCCTTCCTTGATCTCGATATAGTCACCGGACTCGATACCGGCTACCACCGGGCGCGCGGCAAAGCGCCCTTCGCCCAGGGCTACAATGACGCGCTCCTCGCTGCCGGTACGGATCAATGCCTCGCGCGGGATGGAGACGACGTTCTCTTTGGCGCCACCATAGATGTGCACGGCGGCAAACATGCCCGGCTTGAGCGACTCGCCGGGGTTGTCGAAACGCAGGCGTGCGCGCAGGGTACGGGTCTTGGGATCGAGATTCGGGTAGATGTATTCCACCTTGCCTTCCCAGACGAAACCCGGCAGATATCCGAGACGCACCTCGGCGTTCTGTCCGACCTTGACCCAGTCGGCCTGGCTCTCGAAGACCTCGGCAAGCAACCACACCGAGGAGAGATCCGCCAGGCTCATGACCTTCATCTTGGGCGTGACATACATGCCTTCGCGGATGCTCAGGTCCTCGATGATGCCGTCCTGGGAGGCATAGACCTTGACGTACTGGTCGATCTCCCGCGTGCGACTGAGGCGCTTGATCTGCGACTGGGCGAAACCCAGCGCCACGAGGCGCTCGCGCGAGGCGCGGATGAGACGCTGGTTGCCGGTACGCAGGGCCTGTATGTATTCCTCCTGGGCATTGACCAGTTCGGGAGAATAGACCTCGAACAGCAACTGCCCCTTCCTGACCCGCTCGCCCTCGGACTTGACCAGCAGTTTCTCGATCCAGCCCCGGGTACGCAGGTGGATATGGGTGATGAGGTTTTCATTGAAGTCCACGTAGCCCACCGTGTCGATACGGCGCCACAGCTTGCCCACTTCCGCCTGCGCGGTACGCACGCCGAGGTTGTTCTCCACCGCCGGCGAGATACGCACCGTGGGACCCTCGTCGCCGCCACCGGCCTCATCGGCATACACCGGGATGTAGTCCATGCCCATGTCGTCCTTCATGGGAACCTTGGAGGTGATCGCCGGGTTCATGGGATTGCGGTAGAACAGAATACGGCGTTCGCCACCGCCACCCGCCGCGGCCTGGGCCTGGGGTTCGGCCTCCTTTTCCACCAGCGTCATGCCGCAGATGGGGCAGGAACCCGGCTTGTCGCGGATGATATTGGGGTGCATGGGGCAGACATACTTGGGATCCAGGTGTGCCTCGGCATGCTCCAGCGCCGTCTCCGGGGCCGCGCCCTCGGCCGGGGTCTGCTCGTCGCTGCAGGCCGCCAGTGCAAGAACCAGCAGGCCGACAAGGGAAAGACTCAGAACTCGCCAAACGGTTTTCATCGCTCTTCTCCAAGAAGGTAGTTCAGACCGGCCTGTACCTTGGCGCGGTCGATCTTGAGGCGCAGGGCCTTCAGTTCGGTTTCAAATTCGACAATGCGCGCGCGCACGAGGGTGAGGAAATCGCCCTCGTCGGACTGGTAGGCGCTGAGTGCCGCACTGGCGTTTTCGTTGGAACGCGGGATCAGTTCACGCTGGTAGTACTGGATACGTTCATCGAGGCTGACGCGATCCGCCTCCAGTCGCTCGAACATGCGCTTGAGGGACAGACGCTGATCGGCGAGGCGGTATTCCGCCGCGTTGCGTTCGTGTTCCCGCGCATTGAGGATGCGGTCCTGCCGGTTGCCGGTGAACAGGGGAACGTCGAGGACCACCATGGCGGAGACGAAATCGGTCCGCGCCGTGCCATTGGGGTTCAGGCCGTCCCGGCTGCCATAGGTGATATCCACCATCCAGCCGGGGCTATAGGCCTCGCGCGCGAGATCCACGCCGTCGTTGCTCACCGCCACTTCCTGCTGGGCCGCCCTGATGAGGGGGTGAGCGGTGAGAACTTCCTGCAGGCCGGCGTTCCGCGACGGCGGAATGGCAGGCAGCCGGGCGGAGAGTGCGCGCGCCGCATGTTCGCTGCCGATCCAGCGCGCCAGTTGAGCGCGCATGCGTTCCTGGCGATTGCGAATGCGTTCTTCGCGGTCCTCGAGCAGGCCGTATTCCAGTTGCGCCTGGATGTAGTCCTGCTGCTTGCCGCGGCCGGCGGCGTACTGGCCTTCGGTGATGTCCAGCAACTGCTGGAACAGGCCGCGCGTCTTGCGCACGATGTTTTCCGCCTCGCGCCAGTAATAGACCTCCAGCCAGGCCTCGCGGACCGAACGCAACACCATGCGGCGGCGGTTCTCGGCCCGCGCCTCGGCAACGCCGGACATGTTGCCGGCACGGCGGGCGCGGATCTCCAGGGTGTCGCCGCGGGGGAACATCTGCCGGATGCCGATCTGCATCTGGGTCATGGCTTCCTGGTCCAGCCGGTAGGAATCGACAGGCACGTTCATGGCCCCCAGCTTCAGCTGCGGGTCGGGCAGGGTATCGGCGGCGATGCGCTGTTCCTGGAAGGAACGCACCTGCTCGCCGAGGGCGCTGATCAGGGGATCCTGCCGTAGCGCCAGATCCTCTGCCTCGCGCAGTCCCAGCGCCACACCCAGCTCAGCAGCGTGGACGCTGCCGCCGGCCCACAGGCTCATGCCCATCAATAGCCCGGCCATCAGGCCCGGCCAGGCACCGGGCCTGGTCAAAATTTGCACTCTCATGTTGAAAATCCCTCGCGATACGAAATCCGTAAATCCTGCATTCTAGTCCAGTGATCAGCAGGCAGATACCGTCCATTGACCCGTTCCCTGCCGCATCGGCAAACCGACAGGCAAACCAGGGAGGTGTTTCGGCGAGAAAACCGGGGTATCCGCCCGATCAGGCGGCAGGCCGGGGAGGCCGGAGATACGGTCGTGAGTCGAGGTGGGTGGGAATGGCGTGGCCTTCGGCGCTCAGGGTGTCCGGCCCGGGGACAATCTCGGCGCGTACATGCACGAGTAGCGCCCCGGTGACGAAGCTGGCGCACATGTCACACTGGCTGGGACAGGCCTGCTCGCAGCACTGGTGGGCATCCTGCTCGTGGGACGCGCAGGCGCGATCATGGCCGGCAGAGGCCGACAGCGTCGCGTTGTCGCCCGCGGGCGCGGGCATGCCCGCCATCACCGGCAGGGGCACCGCCACCGCCAGCGACAGCAGAAGGTAGAAACGCGCTGCCTGTTTGAGAAATCCCGTCATATGTCCGCTAAACAATAGAGCAACATCAGCTGTGGTCGCTTCGGTGGGACCCCATTGTTGCCGCCACGCATGACCAGCAAGTGTAGGCCATACCATAGCCGGCCACAACGGCTATGACCCTGATCCGGATCAATGGTTCCCCGGCCGGGAGGGGATCGCATCCCTGAGACAGGGCACTAATTCCGTGTCTATACTATGGAAAACCCCCGGAGATCGCCTCTCATGGTCGCAGACAGCCCCAGCATCGATGCCGGCGCACTCTTTTTTTCGCGCGAGCTCAGCCTGCTGGCCTTCAACGAACGCGTCCTCGAGCAGGCCGCCGACACCGAGGTGCCCCTGCTCGAGCGCCTGCGCTACCTGTGTATTTCTTCCACCAACCTGGACGAGTTCTTCGAGATCCGCATCGCCGGCCTCAAGCAGCGACTCGCCGCGGGCGAGCTGCACGGTGAAACGGATACGCCCGCCTCCTCGGCGGCCGGCACCCTGCGCACCCTCTCGGTGCGCGCCCATCAACTGGTGGACCGGCAATACCAGTTGCTCAACGAGGTCCTGCAGCCGGCGCTGGAGGCCGAACAGATCCGCTTCATCCGCCGCGGGGACTGGGATGCCGAACAGGAACAGTGGCTGGAGGACTTCTTCCGCAATGAGCTGCTGCCGGTGCTGAGCCCCATCGGCCTCGATCCCGCGCACCCCTTTCCACGCATCCTCAACAAGAGTCTCAATTTCATCGTCTCGCTGGAGGGCAAGGATGCCTTCGGGCGCAACAGCGGCATGGCCATCGTGCAGGCGCCGCGTTCCCTGCCCCGCCTCATTCCCCTGCCCACGGGGATCGGCGGCAGCGGACCCTACGACTACGTCTTCCTGTCGTCCATCATCCATGCCTTCTCCGACCAGCTCTTCCCGGGCATGGAGATCCGCGGCTGTTACCAGTTCCGCGTCACGCGCAACAGCGATCTCTTCGTCGACGAAGAAGAGGTCGACGATCTCCTCCATGCCCTGCAGGGCGAGTTGCCCGCCCGGCGCTACGGTGACGCAGTGCGCCTCGAGGTGGCCGACAACTGCCCGCCCGACATGGCGCGCTTTCTCGCCCGCCAGTTCCACCTCGAGGAAGACGATATCTACCAGGTCAACGGGCCGGTGAACCTCAACCGCCTGCTGGCCATCGTCGATCTCGTCGATCGCCCGGACCTCAAGTTTCCCCCCTTCACGCCGCAACTGGACACCGCCCTCTGGCAGGGCAATGTCTTCGCCACCCTGCGCCGCCGGGACATGCTGCTCTACCACCCCTTCGACTCCTTCGTCCCGGTGATCGATTTCCTGCGCCAGGCGGCACGTGACAGCAAGGTGCTGGCCATCAAGATGACCCTCTACCGCACCGGGCCGGACTCCATCATCGTCGAGACCCTCGCCAGTGCGGCACGCGCCGGCAAGGAGGTCACGGTGGTCATCGAGTTGCGCGCGCGTTTCGACGAGGAGGAAAACATCGCCGTGGCCAGTCGCCTGCAGGAGGCCGGCGCCCACGTGGTCTATGGCGTCGTCGGCTACAAGACCCACGCCAAGATGACCCTGGTGATCCGCAGGGAGAAGGCAGGGCTGCGGCACTACGTGCACCTCGGCACCGGCAACTACCACCCGAAGACCGCGCGCGTGTACACCGACTATGGCCTGTTCACCTCCGATGCGGCCATCGGCGACGATGTACGCAAGATCTTTCTGCAACTCACCAGCCTCGGCAAGGTAACGAAGCTGAAGAAACTCCTGCAGTCGCCCTTTACCCTGCACAGCGGCCTGAGCGAGAAGATCCGGCGCGAGACCGAACATGCCGCCGCGGGCAGGACGGCGCGCATCATCATCAAGGTCAACTCCCTGGTGGAAAAAACGATGATCAAGAGCCTCTACGCCGCCTCGCAGGCGGGGGTGGCCATCCAGCTCATCGTGCGCGGCATGTGCCGCCTGCGACCGGGGGTCGCGGGGATCTCGGACAACATCGAGGTGCGCTCCATCGTCGGCCGCTTCCTGGAGCATTCACGGGTGTATTACTTCGAGAACGACGGCGCGCCCGAGGTCTATTGCGCCAGCGCCGATCTCATGGAACGCAATCTCTACCGCCGCGTGGAGGCCTGTTTCCCCATCGAAGACCCGCAACTGCGGCAGGGGATCATCGAGGATCTGCATCGCTACCTCGCCGACAACACCCACGCCTGGATCCTGCAGGAGGACGGCGAGTACCGGCGTCTGCGGCCCGCGCCCGGCGAGGCGCCCCGCCACGCCCAGGCGGAGATCCTTGCCGCCCATGTCCGAAGCCCGTCTCCGGGCGAGTGAGCCGGACCGGCGGCTCACTCGCAATGCAGCCGGAACGGCAGGGGCGCCAGGTACTCCGCCTCCCGGGCGAGATCGGTGGCCAGCAGGGCATGCTCCGCCAGCCAGCCAGGGGGAAACCTCAGTTCCAGTGAATTTTTGCCCGCCCTGGCCGCCGGCGCGGGGATGCCGCGCGCCCGGCGTCCGCGGTTGAACAACACCGCGAGGCGCAGGAGGACGGCCATGCGGTGGATGAGGGACTGATCGTCGGGGTGGAAATCGCGCAATTCGGCCTGCGGGAACTTGCGCCGCTGGGCGCGCACCAGCACCGCCAGCACCCGCTGTTCCTGGCGCGAGAAACCCGGCATGTCGGCATGGGTCAGCACGTAGGCGCCGTGGCGGTGATACTGGGCATGAGCGATGTCGAGACCGATTTCGTGCAGGCGGGCCGCCCAGCGCAGCAGCCTTTCGTCGTCACCCTGCGCCAGCCCCCAGTCCTCGGCCACCTGCCGGTAGAGGGCCATGAGGCTGGCCTCCACGCGTTCTGCCTGGGCGATGTCCACCGCATAGCGCCGAGCCATGGCGCCGACGGTGGCCTCGCGCACGTCTTCGTGCTGCTTGCGCCCCAGCAGATCGTAGAGCGCGCCCTCGCGCAACGCGCCGTCGGAGACCTCCATTTCCGCGATCCCCAGTTCGTCGAAGATGGCCATGAGCACCACCACCCCGCCGGCAAACACCGGGCGGCGCGCTGCACTCAGGCCCTCAAACTTGAGTTTTTCTACCTCACCCACCTCGATCAGGCGTTTGACCAGTTGCTCGAGGGCGGCCTTACGAATAATACCGTCCTGTCCCCTGTCCGTTCCCGTCACGCGCGCGATGGCGCGGATGGATCCCGAGGTGCCGATGGCGCGCTCCCAGCCCAGCTCCTGATAGCGCGCGCGGATCCCCTCCACCTCGCTGGCCGCGGCGAGCAGGGCCTTGCGGACGCGCTTCCTGCCCAGCCTGCCGTCGGCAAAAAAACGCCGCGTGATGGATACGCAACCCATGTAGAGGCTTTCCAGTTCCAGCGGTTCGCGGCCGCGACCGATGATGCATTCGGTACTGCCGCCGCCGATGTCCACCACCAGGCGCTGGCGACCCTCGTCGGACAGGCTGTTGGCCACGCCCGCGTAGATCAGGCGCGCCTCCTCGATACCCGAGATTATTTCCACCACGTGGTTGAGACAACGCTCCGCGCGGGCGAGGAAGCCACTGCTGTCGCGGAGCTTGCGCAGGGTATTGGTGCCCAGCACGCGCACGTGGCCCGGCGGCAGATCGCGCAGCAGGCCGGCAAAGCGTTCCAGGCAGGCCAGCGCGCGGGCTTCCACCTCGGGTGACAGGGAGCCGTCCTCGCTCAGACCCTCGGCAAGGCGCACCATTTCCCGCTGGCGATCGACGACGGCGAAACCGTGGGGCGTGACGCGCGCGGTAATGAGATGAAAGCTGTTGGAACCGAGATCGACGGCGGCGATGAGATCACCGTCGGCGAGGGGACGGCGATCGGCGCTGGAAAGAAAACGAAAGATGGGACATTCCCCCCTGACTCGCCACGGTAAGGCCTGGTGGCAGCTTCAGGATAGAGATCCGGGGGATCGAATTCAAGCACTCACCAGCAACGGGAGAAGGCGGCATGCTTGCGCACGCGTGCCAGCACCTGCTCCGCCTCGCGCATGCCGTTTTCCGCCGAGCGCCGCCACCAGCGCACCGCTTCGCAATAGTTGGTGCGCGTGCCCTCGCCATTGGCATACAGGGTACCGAGGTTGAATTGCGCGAGGGCATCGCCGTTGGCGGCGGCCTTGCGCCACCAGCGCACCGCCTGCGCGGGATCGGGACGCAGATCACCGTGCCCCATGATGTAGATCATGCCCAGGTTGTACTGGGCGTCGATGTTGCCGAGATCGGCGGACTGGATCCACCAGCGCACCGCCTTGCGGATGTCGGCGCGCACGCCCAGACCCTCGGCATAGGCCACGGCGAGATTGTGCTGTGCATCGAGATGGCCCTGACGTGCCGCGGCGCGGTACCAGCCGAAGGCCCGCCTGGCATCGCGCGGCACACCCTGCCCCAGCTCATGCATCTGGCCGAGGTAGAACTGGGCCTCGGCGTTGCCCGCGCGCGCGAGGGGCAGGAAGTGGCGCAGGGCCAGCCGGTGGTGCCCGTTGCGATAGGCCTGCTCGGCGGCCTGCAGGCGGCGCTGCTGATCGGCATGGGCGAAGCCCAGGCGGGCAACGAGATCCTGCTGGAAGCGCCAGGCGGCGAGGTTCACCTGGGCGGCGTGCAGCGGCGGCGCGGCCAGCAAGGCCAGCAGGAGGACGAGCGGCAGGCGGGCCGCGATGGCCCGGGGGGATGCGCCGTGGGCGCGTGTGGCGGCTTGCTGGTACGACATGAGGACGCTTCCCTGGCGCGGACTGGCAAAACGGCGCGCCTGGTGATCCTATCGACGCGCGGCCGGGAAGACTTTAGGGAGAAAAAACACCCAATATTCAGCATGTTACAAGATGCGCAATGGAGAGAGTGGGCGGATGCCGCGGCCGCCATGAAAAAAGGGGACGTGCCGGGTGGCACGTCCCCCTGTTGCGCCGAGGCGCGGTGCGGCTTACTTGACCTGCTGCTCCAGCTCGCCCTTCTCGTAGCGCTGGTACATGACCTCGAGGCTGACGGGCTTGATTTTGGCCGCCTGGCCGGCGCAGCCGAAGGCCTCGTAGCGCGCCTTGCAGATCTCCTTCATCCCCTTGGTGGCTTCCTTGAGGAACTTGCGTGGATCGAAGTTGGCCGGGTTGTCGTGCAGGTGCTTGCGAATGGCGCCGGTGGAAGCCATGCGCAGGTCGGTGTCGATATTGACCTTGCGCACGCCGTTCTTGATGCCTTCGACGATCTCCTCCACCGGCACGCCGTAGGTCTGGCCCATGTCGCCGCCGTAGTCGTTGATGATCTTCAGCCAGTCCTGCGGTACCGAGGAGGAACCGTGCATGACGAGGTGGGTGTTGGGGATACGTGCATGGATCTCCTTGATGCGATCGATGCGCAGGATCTCGCCGGTGGGCTCCTTGGTGAACTTGTAGGCACCGTGGGAAGTGCCGATGGCGATGGCCAGGGCATCGACCCCCGTCTGCTTGACGAAGTCGGCCGCCTGTTCCGGATCGGTGAGCAACTGGTCCATGTCCAGCTTGCCCTCGGCGCCGTGACCGTCCTCTTCACCCATCTCGCCGGTTTCCAGCGAGCCCAGGCAACCCAGTTCGCCTTCCACGGACACGCCGCCGGCGTGGGCCATTTCCACCACCTTGCGGGTGACCTCGACGTTGTACTCGTAGCTCGAGGGCGTCTTCATGTCCGGCATCAGGGAGCCGTCCATCATCACCGAGCTGAAACCGGACTGGATGGAGCGCAGGCAGACCGCCGGCTCGGAACCGTGGTCCTGGTGCATGACGATGGGGATGTGCGGATACATCTCCACTGCCGCAGCGATGAGGTGACGCAGGAAAGGTTCACCGGCATAGGAACGCGCGCCCGCCGAGCCCTGCATGATGACCGGGCTGTTGGTCTCATCGGCAGCCTGCATGATGGCATGCACCTGCTCCATGTTGTTGACGTTGAATGCGGGCATGCCGTAACCGTTCTCGGCGGCATGATCCAGCAGCTGGCGAAGTGAAATCAGGGCCATGTCGGACCTCCTTAGGGTTTGTTAATTCCTGAAAAAAGCGATTCCTGTTTCTACGTCTTTCTACGTCTCTATACCGGCAGGCGAGTGCCGATTATTCATTTGCACTGTTGGGCTCGCCGAGGCTGCCCACGCGCACGATCTTCATGGCATTGGTGCCGCCATGGACACCCATCAGGTCACCCTTGGTGATGATCACCAGGTCACCATCGCGTACCGCGCCACGGCGCAACAACTCATCGATCACGTCCTGGTTGACCTCGGCATGGTCCTGGCTGGTGACGTCGAAGCTCACTGGATAGACGCCGCGATAGAGGGTCACCTTGCGCCGTGTCTGCACATGGCGCGTCAGCGCGTAGATGGGGATCCCCGAGGAGATCCGCGACATCCAGCGTGTCGTCGAACCCGACTCCGTGAGGGCGGCGATGGCCTTCACGCCGAGGTGGTTGGCAGTGTACATGGAGGCCATGGCGATGGCCTCGTCGATGTGTTCGAAGCGCGTATCAATGCGGTGGTGAGAACGCGTCACGGCGCGCTGCTTCTCCGCCTCGCGGCAGATCCGGTCCATGGCCTCGATGGCGCAATCGGGATACTTGCCGGTGGCCGTCTCCGCCGAGAGCATCACCGCATCGGTACCGTCGAGCACCGCATTGGCCACATCGAAGACCTCGGCGCGCGTGGGGATATGGCTCTCGATCATCGACTCCATCATCTGCGTCGCCGTGATGACCACCTTGTTCATGTCGCGCGTCTGGGAGATGAGCCGCTTCTGCACCGGCGGCAGGCCGGCGTCGCCGATCTCCACGCCGAGGTCGCCGCGCGCCACCATGATGACGTCGGAGGCCTCGATGATCTCGTCGATGACCTTGAGGGACTCGGCACGCTCGATCTTGGCGACAATGCCGCCCTCGCCCCCGGCCTCGCGCAACAGCGCGCGCGCCTCGTTGACGTCCTCGGCGTGGCGCACGAAGGACACGGCGAGATAGTCCGCCTGTACCTTCGCGGCGAGGCGGATATCCTCACGGTCCTTCTGCGTCAGTGCCGGCGCCGAAAGGCCGCCGCCCTGCTTGTTGATGCCCTTGCGGTCGTAGAGCGTACCGCCAGCAATCACGCGGCAGATGATCTCGCTGCCCTTGACCTCGTTGACCCACAGGGTGATGCGGCCGTCGTCCAGCAGCAGCGTGTCGCCGCGCTCCACGTCGTCGGGCAGGGCCTTGTAGGTGATCCCCACCCGCTCGCTGTTGCCCTTCTTCGGGTCGTGGGCCGTATCGAGGATGAAGGTCTGGCCTTCCTTGAGTTCCACCTCGCCGTTCTCGAAACAGTCGATGCGGATCTTGGGGCCCTGCAGATCCACCAGTACGCCCACCTGGCGCCCGTGGGCGCGGGCGCGGTTACGCACGCGCTCGATACGCTCCTCGTGTTCCTCCGGGGTGCCGTGGGAGAAATTGACGCGCACCACATCGACGCCCGCCTCGATGATCTTGTCGAGCATCTTGGGATCGTCGGTGGACGGCCCCAGGGTGGCTACAATCTTGGTTCTTCTCTGCATAATGTTCCTGGTGGTGGATGGGCCTCCGCTCGGCCCGGGCCTCAGGCCTTCGCGCGCTCTTCCAGGATCGCCACGGCCGGCAACGTCTTGCCTTCCAGGTATTCCAGGAAGGCGCCGCCAGCGGTGGAAATATAGGACACCTTGTCATAGATGTCATATTTCTGGATGGCCGCGATGGTATCGCCGCCACCGGCAAGGCTGAAACCGTCGGCCTCGGCAATGGCCATGGCAACGGTACGGGTACCCTCGCCAAACTGGTCGAACTCGAACACGCCCACCGGCCCGTTCCAGACGATGGTGCCGGCCTGCTTGATGATGTCGGCCAGTTCCTGCGCGCTCTCGGGGCCGATGTCGAAAATCATGTCATCATCCTCGACGTCCTCGACCTTCTTCAATACCGCCGCTTCGTTCTCATCGAACTTCTTGCCGCAAACCACGTCCTTCGCGATGGGGATATTGGCGCCGCGGGCCTTCATCTTCTCGTACAGGGCGCGGGCGGTCTCCACGAGGTCATCCTCGCACAGGGACTTGCCCACATTGTACCCCATGGCCTTGAGGAAGGTATTGGCAATACCGCCGCCCACCACCAGCTGGTCCACCTTCTCGGACAGGGCCTCGAGCACAGTGAGCTTGGTGGAGACCTTGGAGCCGCCGACGATGGCCACCATGGGGCGCGCCGGATTGGCCAGGGCGCGGGCGAGGTTGTCCAGTTCGTCGGCCAGCAGCAGGCCGGCGCAGGCGGTGGGAGCAAACTTCGCCACCCCGTGGGTGGAGGCCTGGGCGCGGTGCGCGGTGCCGAAGGCGTCCATGACGAAGACGTCGCACAGGGCGGCGTACTTCTTTGCCAGCGCCTCGTCGTTCTTCTTCTCACCGGCATTGAAGCGCACGTTCTCCAGCAGCACCACCTCACCGGCGGCCACCTGCGGCGGCTTGTCGAGATAGTCCTTGATGAGGCGCACTTCCCTGCCCAGCTTGGCCGACATGTCCGCGGCGATGGGCGCCATGGAGTTCTCCTCGTCCGCCTTGCCCTCTTCCGGGCGGCCACGGTGTGACATCACCATCACGGCGGCGCCGGCCTTCATGCAGTGCTCAATGGTGGGCATGGAGGCGGCGATACGCGCATCGGAGGTCACCTTGCCGTCCTTGACGGGCACATTGAGATCGGCGCGAATGAGGACGCGTTTACCGGCAAGATCGAGATCGGTCAGCTTGATGAAAGACATTGCTTATCTCCTGAAAAAACTGAAAAGTTATTTGGCAAACCTCCGGGCTTGACGAATAACTCGCGGCAACTGTTATGGACGCGTCACTGGAGAACAGGCGTCAGGGGGCAAACTTGCCCCCTGACTCCCATACTCGCAACCAGCTACTGGCCACTCGACACTTAGTTTGCGGCGACGTGCCTGACGAAGCGCAACATGTTGCAGGTGTAGCCGTACTCGTTGTCGTACCAGCTCACCAGTTTGATGAAGGTGCCATCCAGGGCGATACCGGCTTCGGAATCGAAGATGGAGGAGTAACCCACGCCACGGAAGTCGGTGGAGACGACCTTCTCGTCGGTGTAACCCAGCGTCTCGCTGAGCGGACCCGACTCGGAGGCGGCCTTCATGGCGGCGCAGATATCGTCGTAGCTGGCGTCCTTCTCCAGTTCCACGGTGAGATCGACCACGGATACGTCGGAGGTGGGAACGCGGAAGGCCATGCCCGTGAGCTTGCCATTGAGTTCCGGCAGGACCACGCCGACGGCCTTGGCTGCACCGGTGGAGGACGGGATGATGTTCTCCAGGATACCGCGGCCACCGCGCCAGTCCTTCATAGAGGGACCATCGACGGTCTTCTGCGTGGCGGTAGCGGCATGGACGGTGGTCATGAGGCCGCGCTTGATGCCCCACTTGTCGTGCAGGACCTTGGCGATGGGCGCCAGGCAGTTGGTGGTGCAGGAGGCGGCGGAAACGATGGCCTGGCCGGCATAGCTGTCGTGGTTGACGCCGTGGACGAACATGGGCGTGCCGTCCTTGGAGGGCGCGGACATGACGACCTTCTTCGCGCCGGCGTCGAGGTGCTTCTGGCAGGTCTCCTCGGTGAGGAAGAAACCGGTGCACTCGAGGACGATGTCCACGTCGATGTCGCCCCACTTCAGGTTGGCGGGATCGCGCTCGGCGGTGAGACGGATGGTCTTGCCATTGACCACCAGGTTGCCGCCCTCGGCCTTGACCTCACCGTCGAAACGGCCATGCACGGAGTCGTACTTGAGCATGTAGGCCAGGTAGTCGGCGTCGAGCAGGTCGTTGATACCGACCACTTCGATGTCGCTGGAAAAGTCCCTGGAGATGGCGCGGAAGGCCATGCGGCCGATACGGCCAAAACCGTTGATACCTACTTTGATTGTCATTGCATATCTCCCCTTAAATCGAAAAGGTTGAAAACCGGATACTTACAAAACTTCGTTGACGGCCTTCACCACGTTGTCCACGGTGAAACCGAATTCCTTGAAAAGTTCGCCGGCCGGCGCGGACTCGCCGAAGCGATCGATGCCCACGACCTTGCTGGCGTACCTGTACCAGCAGCTGGTGGCGGCGGCCTCGACGACCACGCGCGCGCTGACGCCGGAGGGCAGGACCGACTCGCGGTAAGCCTCGTCCTGCGCCTCGAAGACGTCCACCGAGGGCATGGAGACCACGCGGATCTTGCGGTCGCTGAGTTCTTCCGCCGCGCCCATGGCCAGCGCCACCTCGGAGCCGGTGGCGATGATGATGGCCTCGGGCGTCCCGTCGCAGTCTTTCAGGACATAGCCGCCCCGGCTGATGGCGGCGACCTGTTCCTCGCTGCGTTCCTGGTGCGGCAGGCCCTGGCGCGAGAAGATCAGGCTGGTGGGACCTTCCTTGCGCTCGATGGCGCGCGCCCAGGCCACGGCGGTCTCGACGGCATCGCAGGGACGCCATACCGACATGTTGGGGATCAGCCGCAGGGTCGGGATCTGCTCGATGGGCTGGTGGGTCGGACCGTCTTCGCCCAGGCCGATGGAGTCATGGGTGTAGACGAAGATGGAGCGGATCTTCATCAGCGCCGCCATGCGCAGGGCGTTGCGGGCATATTCGGAGAACATCAGGAAGGTGGCGCCGAAGGGGATCAGCCCGCCGTGCAGAGCGATGCCGTTCATGATGGCCGACATGCCGAACTCGCGCACGCCATAGCGCACGTAGTTGGGCTCCTCGCTGTTGTCCATGGGCTTGAAGCCGGACCACTCGGTGAGGTTGGAACAACCGAGGTCGGCGGAACCGCCGAACAGCTCGGGCAGCGCCGGAGAATAGGCCTCGATGGCCGCCAGCGAGGCCTGGCGCGTGGCCGGGCTCTTGGCCTCGGCGACGGTGCGGGCGACGAAGTCCTCCGCCGTCTTCTGCCAGTCGGCGGGCAGATCGCCGGCCATGCGGCGTTCGAACTCGGCGGCCAGTTCCGGGTAGTCCTTCTTGTAGGCGTCGAATTTCTCCTGCCAGGCCTGCTCGGCGGCGGCGCCCTTCTCCCTGGCATCCCAGGCGTGATAGATCTCGGAAGGGATCTCGAAGGGGCCGTGGTCCCAGCCCAGTGCCGCCTTGGTCAGGTTGATTTCCTCCTCGCCCAGCGGCGCGCCGTGGGAAGCGTGGCTGCCAGCCTTGTTGGGCGAACCGAAGCCGATGGTGGTCTTGCAGCAGATCAGGGTCGGCTTGTCGGTCATGGCGCGCGCCAGATCCACGGCCTTCTTGATGGACTCGGGATCATGGCCGTCCACGTCCGGGATGACGTGCCAGCCGTAGGCCTCGAAGCGCTTCGGCGTGTCGTCGGTGAACCAGCCCTCCACGTGGCCGTCGATGGAGATGCCGTTGTCGTCCCAGAAGGCGATGAGCTTGCCCAGGCCGAGGGTGCCGGCCAGCGAGCAGGCCTCGTGAGAGATCCCTTCCATCAGGCAGCCGTCACCGAGGAACACCCAGGTGTGGTGATCGACGATGTCGTGACCCTTCTGGTTGAAACGCGCGGCGAGGGCCTTCTCGGCGATGGCCATGCCGACGGCATTGGTAATACCCTGGCCCAGCGGCCCGGTGGTGGTCTCGACGCCCGGCGTGTAGCCGTATTCCGGGTGGCCGGGGGTCTTCGAATGCAGCTGGCGGAACTGCTTGAGATCCTCGATGGTGAGCGCGTAGCCGGTCAGGTGCAGGAGAGAATAGATCAGCATGGAACCGTGGCCGTTGGAGAGCACGAAACGGTCGCGGTTGGCCCAGTGGGGATTGGCGGGGTTGTGGACCAGGTAGTCGTTCCACAGTACCTCGGCGATGTCCGCCATGCCCATGGGGGCGCCGGGGTGTCCAGACTTGGCCTTCTGCACCGCGTCCATGCTGAGGGCGCGAATGGCATTGGCGAGTTCTCTGCGAGATGGCATAACACTCTCCTGTTTTCAAAATTGAAAAAACGACCGTACCCGTCCGGCGCCCTGCGGCGGCCAGGTCAGACACGTCGCCGGCCGTGCCGGCGGAAACCTGCTTTAATCGTGGGAATACGGCTGGACAGCCGTCCCTGTGGCGTTTCGGCCTCCCCACTTCCCCCGGCGTCTCCCCACGTCGCCAGGGCCGAAGAGGCGCAATTTTCCCTTTTTTACCCCCCCCGGGCAATAGCCGGGGGCAGATTTTCCCGCGCCCGATAAGCCCGTTTATAACGTAAATAAATGATTTTTATTGTCTTTTTGGTCCGGTCGGTGTCAGTCCCCGTCCTTCCACTTGATGGAACAGCCCATGGATGGCACCTGCTCAGCGGGCCCCTGGCCGGTCTTCGCCACCTGAACCATGGCCTCAAAGAGCTCGCGGCGGGCGTCCTCAGGGGCGGTCTCCTTGCGGCTGGCGTCGAGGCGTCCGCGGTACTGGAGTTCCAGATCGGCGTTGTAGCCGAAGAAGTCCGGGGTGCACACCGCGCCGTAGGCCTTCGCCACCGCCTGGGAGGCGTCCATTAAATAAGGAAAGGGGAAGTCGAATTCCTCGGCCACGCGCTGCATGTTCTCGAAGGAGTCCTCCTCGTAGAGGCTCGGATCGTTGGACATGATGGCAACGCTCTTTATGCCGTAGTCCAGCAGTTCGCGGGTGTCGCGCACCAGGCGCTCGCGGATGGCCTTGACGTAGGGGCAGTGGTTGCAGATGAACATCACCAGCAGGCCGTTTTCGCCGCGGCACTCTGCCAGCGTCCAGGTACGCCCGTCCACGCCGGGCAGGGCAAAGTCCACCGCGGGCTTGCCGAATTCACATACTGGGGTCTCGAGACTGACCATGAGCTTCCTCCTGCCGGCTGGCTGTCTGTGCGTTTCAGTCCGGCCACACGCGGCCGGGGCGGCAGTATACCCCACTCCCGCGCGCCCGGGGACACGCCCCCGGACCAGCCGCTTCCCTTGCTGTTCAAACACCGTGTTAGCCGCTAGACTAGGGCGCTCTCCACTACCCGGGGACACACCGGGCCCCCGCGTGGTGCGGGCACGATAACGACAGACGAAGGGATACCCATGGCAGAGCAGCACCTCTTTACCTCCGAATCCGTTTCCGAAGGTCACCCGGACAAGGTCGCCGACCAGATCTCCGACGCCATCCTCGACGCCATCTTCGAGCAGGATACCGCCGCGCGCGTGGCCTGCGAGACCATGGTCAACACCGGCATGGTCGTCATCTCCGGGGAGATCACCACCAGCGCGTGGGTGGACATGCCCAAGGTGGTGCGCGAGACCGTGCGGGAAATCGGCTACAACTCGTCCGACATGGGCTTCGACTGGGAATCCTGCGCCGTGCTGACCTCCATCGACCAGCAGTCGGCGGACATCGCCCGGGGCGTCAACGAGGACGAGGAGCACGAACAGGGGGCCGGCGACCAGGGCCTGATGTTCGGCTATGCCACCAACGAGACCGATGTGCTGATGCCGGCGCCCATCACCTTCGCCCACCAGCTTGTGCGGCGCCAGGCCGAGGTACGCAAGAACGGCACCCTGCCCTGGCTGCGTCCCGACGCCAAGAGCCAGGTGACCCTGCGCTACGAGGACAACCGGCCCGTGGGCATCGATGCCGTGGTGCTCTCCACCCAGCACGAGGCGGACATCGAGCAAAACGTCCTGCGCGAGGCGGTGATGGACGAAATCATCCTGCCGGTGTTGCCCGCCGAGTGGATCGACAAGGACACCCGTTTCTACATCAACCCCACGGGGCGCTTCGTCATCGGCGGCCCGGTGGGCGACTGCGGCCTCACCGGGCGCAAGATCATCGTCGATACCTACGGCGGCGTGGCGCGCCACGGCGGCGGCGCCTTTTCCGGCAAGGATCCCTCCAAGGTGGATCGCTCGGCGGCCTATGCCGGGCGCTACGTGGCCAAGAACATCGTTGCCGCGGGGCTGGCCGAGCGCTGCGAGGTGCAGGTCTCCTACGCCATCGGCGTGGCCGAGCCCACCTCCATCATGGCCAACACCTTCGGCACCGGCAAGGTCTCCGACAGCCGCATCGTCGAGCTCATTCGCGAGCACTTCGACCTGCGCCCCAAGGGCCTCATCAAGATGCTCGACCTGCTGCGGCCCATCTACCGCCAGACCGCGGCCTACGGCCACTTCGGCCGCACCGAGCCGGACTTTACCTGGGAGCACACCGACCGCGCCGAGGCCCTGCGCGAGGCCGCGGGGCTTTAGAGAACGGCGCGTGCAGGGGGACTTGCATCTGCGCGGAGATAGTCTAAAAATATCTTTCGGAAATACACCGTCCTTGTCTGAGGGGCGCTGCAGCCTCGCTATTAAATCCGGTCACAGGACTGTCGGCGCCCACCCGGCCCGGCGGCGGGATTTGGTAGCGGGGTCAGGCTCAGACAGCGGTTTCTGTGACAACGGCGCTCAGTAAGCATGGAGAACTCACCATGAGTGCTGTTGCCGATTCAAAATTCACCGATTTCAAGGTTGCCGATCTGTCCCTCGCCGAGTGGGGCCACAAGGAGATCGCCATCGCCGAGTCCGAGATGCCGGGCCTCATGGCCCTGCGCGAGGAATACGGCGACAGCAAGCCCCTCGAGGGCGCGCGCATCTCCGGCAGCCTGCACATGACCATCCAGACCGCGGTACTCATCGAGACCCTCGTGGCGCTGGGCGCCGAGGTGCGCTGGGCCTCGTGCAACATCTTCTCCACCCAGGACCATGCCGCCGCCGCCATCGCCGACCAGGGGATCCCGGTGTTCGCCTGGAAGGGCGAGACCATCGAGGAATACTGGTGGTGTACCGAGCAGATGATGACCTGGCCGGACGGCAAGCTGCCCAACATGATCCTCGACGACGGCGGTGACGCCACCCTGCTGGTGCACAAGGGCGCCGAGTTCGAGCGCGCCGGCAAGGTACCCGACGCCCAGCCGGGTGACAATGAAGAATGGGTCGCCATTCTCAATGTCCTGCGCAACACGAAGGAAAAGGACAAGTGGACGCGTATCGCCGAGAGCGTCAGGGGCGTCACCGAGGAGACCACCACCGGCGTGCATCGCCTCTACCAGATGGAACAGAAGAACGAGCTGCTGTTCCCGGCCATGAACGTCAACGACTCGGTGACCAAGTCCAAGTTCGACAACCTCTACGGCTGTCGCGAGTCCCTGCTCGACGGCATCAAGCGCGCCACCGACGTCATGGTCGCCGGCAAGATCTGCGTGGTGCTGGGCTACGGCGACGTGGGCAAGGGCTGCGCGCAGGCCTTCCGCGGCATGGGTGCCACGGTGCTGGTCACCGAGATCGACCCCATCTGCGCCCTGCAGGCGGCGATGGAAGGCTACCGCGTGGTCACCATGGACGAGGCCTGCAAGTACGGCGATATCTTCGTCACCGCCACCGGCAACGTGCATGTCATCAACCACGACCACATGGCCGCCATGAAGGACGAGGCCATCGTCTGCAACATCGGCCACTTCGACTCCGAGATCGACATCGCCTCGCTGGAGAAGTACCAGTGGGAGGAGATCAAGCCGGAAGTGGACCACGTCATCTTTCCCGACGGCAAGAAGATCATCGTGCTCGCCAGGGGCCGCCTGGTCAACCTGGGTTGCGCCACCGGCCACCCCAGTTTCGTCATGTCGGCCTCCTTCACCAACCAGGTGATGGCGCAGATCGAGTTCTTCCAGCACGCCGACAAGTACGAGAACAGGGTCTATGTGCTGCCCAAGCACCTCGACGAAAAGGTCGCGCGCCTGCACCTTGGCAAGATCGGCGCCCAGCTGACGCAACTCAGCCAGGAACAGGCCGACTACATCGGCGTGCCGGTGGACGGTCCCTACAAGCCCGACCACTACCGCTATTAAGTCAGTCACGAGGTACGCGCGGCGAGGAACGAGGATCAAATCCCTGTTCCTGTCGCCTGTGCCGCGTGACTTGCGCTGACACCCTGTCATGGATACGCAAAAAAAATATCAACCCACCTTCAGTTTCGAGTTCTTTCCGCCCAAGACGACGGAGGGCGCGGAGAAATTGCGCCGCGTGCGCGAGGAACTGGGGGCGCTCAAGCCGCGCTACTTCTCCGTCACCTTTGGCGCCGGCGGCAGCACGCAGAAGGGCACGCTGGAGACGGTGCTGGAGATCCGCGCCGCCGGTTACGACGCCGCGCCGCACCTGTCCTGCATCGGCACCAGCCGCGAGTTCATCCGTGAACTGCTCAACACCTACCTGGAGCACGACATCACTCACATCGTCGCGCTGCGCGGCGACATGCCCTCCGGCATGGGCGGCAACGGCGATTTCGCCCACGCCAATGAGCTGGTGAGTTTCATTCGCGCCGAGACCGGCGACCGCTTCCACATCGAGGTGGCGGCCTATCCCGAGTTTCACCCCCAGGCACGCTCGGCGCAGGACGACCTGCAAAACTTCAAGCGCAAGGTGGACGCCGGCGCCAGTAGCGCCCTGACGCAGTATTTCTACAACCCGGATGCCTATTTCCGTTTCATCGAGAGTTGCGAAAAGATGGGCGTGGACATCCCGGTGGTGCCCGGCATCATGCCCATCACCAATTACACGCAACTGGCGCGCTTCTCCGATGCCTGTGGCGCCGAGATCCCGCGCTGGATCCGCAAACGACTCGAAGGCTTCGGCGACGATCGCGACTCCCTGCTGGCCTTCGGTCACGACGTGGTCACCACCCTGTGCCGCCAGCTTCTGGACGCGGGCGCGCCGGGCCTGCATTTCTACACCATGAACCGCACCGCGCCGACCCTGGCCATCTGGAAAGATCTGGGTCTGTAGTTCGATCCACGCTGGTCAAAATTCATCTCGTGACGGAACGGTGGTACAAGCGACGGGAACGCGGTTGTTACCTGCCGGGACCGTGCGCCAGAGGGATGTGGCGCCCGAGCCTGCAGGGATGCATATACGGCGTGTCCCGGCAGGTAACAAGCGCGTGACCATTCGAGCCTGAACATGTCCCACAGCCGACATCCAGACAACAAGGCACTGACCCGGCGCGACCTCGCCGTGCTCTGGCATCCCTGCACGCAGATGAAGGACCACGAGTCCCTGCCCATGATCCCCATTGCCCGCGGCGAGGGCGTATGGCTCTACGACTTCGACGGCCGGCGCTACCTCGATGCCATCTCCTCCTGGTGGGTCAACCTGTTTGGCCACTGCAACCCGCATATCAACCAGCGCCTGCGTGAACAACTCGAAACCCTGGAACACGTCATCCTCGCTGGTTTCACCCACGAGGCGGTGGTGGAGCTGTCGGAAAAACTCGTCGCCCTGACGCCGCCGGGACTCAAGCGCTGCTTCTATGCCGACAACGGCTCCTCGGCCATCGAGGTGGCTTTGAAGATGAGCTTTCACTACTGGCACAACCGCGGACAGACGGGCAAGACGCGCTTCATCTCGCTGAGCAACAGCTACCACGGCGAGACCCTCGGCGCCCTGTCGGTGGGCAACGTGGAACTCTACAAGGACACCTACGGCCCCCTGCTGCTCGACGTCATCACCGTGCCTGGCCCCGACTGTTACCACCGCGAGGCGGGCGAATCCTGTCGCGACTACAGCGCCCGCATGTTCGCCCACATGGAAACGGCGCTGGAGAAGCACGCCGAGGAAACCTGCGCGGTGGTGGTGGAACCGCTTGTGCAGTGCGCCGGCGGCATGCGCATGTACGATGCCGTGTACCTCGAAATGCTGCGCGAGGCCTGCGACCGCCACGGCGTGCATCTCATCGCCGACGAGATCGCCGTGGGCTTTGGCCGCAGCGGCACCCTGTTTGCCTGCGAACAGGCGGGCATTACGCCCGACTTCATGTGCCTGTCCAAGGGGCTCACCGGCGGCTACCTGCCCCTGTCGGTATGCCTCACCACCGACGACATCTATGCCGCCTTCTACGACGACTACGCAAGGCTCACCGCCTTCCTGCATTCCCATAGCTATACCGGCAACGCGCTGGCCTGCCGCGCCGCGCTGGCGACGCTGGAGCTGTTCGAGGCCAGTGATGTCATCGGCGCCAACCGCACCCTCGCCGCCCACATGGCCGGGGCCGCGGCACGCCTGGCGGATCATCCCCACGTGGGCGAGGTACGCCAGACCGGCATGATACTCGCCATGGAGATGAGCCCCGACGGCACGCGCAACACCGCCTATCCCTGGCAGGAACGCCGCGGCCTGCGCGTTTACCGCCATGCGCTGGAAAACGAGGTCCTGCTGCGCCCGCTGGGCAACGTCATCTATCTCATGCCGCCCTACGTCATCACCCCTGAAGAGATCGATCACTGCCTCGCCGTGGCCGCGCGGGGGATCGACCTGGCCACATGCGACTGACCCGCCTCTACACACCCCAGCCGCTCGCCAGCGGCGCGACGGTGACGCTGGATCCCCGCGCCGCCGGTCACTGCGCCCGGGTGCTGCGCATGCGCGCCGGTGACGCCATCGTGCTTTTCAACGGCGAAGGAGGCGAGTACCAGGCCCGCCTGGAGACGGTCAACAGGCGGGAAGTCCGCGCGGAGGTGGGCCGCTTCGATGCGGTGTCGCGGGAATCCTCCCTGCGCGTCACGCTCTACCAGGCGCTGGCGCGGGGCGAACGCATGGACTATGCGCTGCAGAAAGCCGTCGAACTGGGGGTCGCGGCCGTGGTCCCGGTGCTCACGCGCCGCTGCGTGGTGCAACTGGACGCGCAGAAGCGGGAACGGCGCATGGCCCACTGGGCCGGCGTCGTCACCAGCGCCTGCGAACAGAGCGGACGCACGCGCCTGCCGGCGCTGCACCCGCCCATGACACTGGCGCAGGTACTCGAAACAGGCGGGGGTAACGATACGCAACTGCGGCTGGTGCTCGATCCCGAAGCGCAGGAGGGGCTCTCGCAACTGGCGAACAATTCCGACGAGGTGGATCTGCTCATCGGCCCGGAGGGCGGCCTGGACACGGCGGAGATCGCCGCCTGCCGGGCGGCGGGCTTCACGCCGCTGCGCTTCGGCCCCCGCGTCCTGCGCACGGAGACTGCCGGCGCGGCGGTGATCGCCGCGCTACAGTCACGCTGGGGGGATCTCGATCACTGAGGGCCGGGGGGATCAGCTGGACAGCAGGCGCAGCAGGCGTGCCTCGAGATCGTCGATGTTGGGCACCATCACCGGCTGGTTGCCCAGCAGGGCGTAGCTGGCCACGGTGGGCGATGGCACGCTGATGTCGTTGTTGGGCATGATGGCGTTCATGCCCACCACCTGGAGATGGGGGATACCCTGTGAAAGGAGGCCGATGTAGGGCAGCCGCGCGTTGCCATTGAGGGTATTGAGCACCACGATGCGGGAACGCGAGGTGGGTGCCGCTACCTTGCCGCCGATGGCCGCCTCGAAGGAGAACACCGGCACGCGGTAGTCACGCCAGTTGACCATGCCCAGGAACCACTCGGGGCCGTCCTGCGTGGGTTCGGGTTTGTCGTAGGACACCACCTCGGCGACGGTGGTGTTGGGCAACAGCACCTGTTCACCCTTGAGGGGTATGAGCAGGCAGTTGACGACATCGGCGCGGCCGCTCTGCGCGACGCCTTCGTCAGTACCGATCTGGGTTACGTCCACCATGGCGGATCATCCTGTCTAGTTGAGACTGTTGAAATGCTTGACCAGTTGTTGCGCCAGTTCCTCGGGGCTGGCGGACAGGGCCACCAGGCCGGTGGCGCGTGCGGCATCGGGCATGCTGCTCATGACGCAACTGGCACCGTCCTGCGCCCACACCAGTCCGCCGCGTCGATGCATCTCGCGGATCCCCTCGCGGCCATCGTCCCCCAGGCCGCTGAAGAGGATCGCCCCGGAACGCGCCGGGTAACGCCGTGCCACGTCCTCGATGACCATGTCGATGGAGGGCGTGTAACGCGCCCGGCTCGGCGCGGGATGCAGTTCCACCGTACCCACGGAGTTGATCACCAGGCGCTCCGCCACCGGCGCGAGCAAAACCTGCCCGTGGCGCAAGACGTGGCCCACCTGGGGCTGGCATACGCGCAACGGCGTCTCCCGGTCCAGTTGCTCGGCCAGCAGGCCGACGAAACGCGTGCCGAGGTGCTGCGCCAGCACGAAGGCCGCCGGGATGTCCGCCGGCAGGGCGGCGAGAAAACGCTTGAGGGCCTCCGGCCCCCCCAGCGAGGCGCCGAGCACCCACACGTTCATGGCCACCTCGCCCTTGGGCGTCTGGCCGGGGAAGACGCGATCCTCGCCCAGCTTGATGGAGCCGCTGTCGAGGGCGTACATGCCCGAATCCATGCCCTCGCTGAGATTGACCTCGATGCCCGATTCGCGCGAGGCCAGCTCGACGATCTTGCGTAACAGGGTGGTATGCCAGCGCGCCAGCGAGCGCGGCTCCCTGAGGGTCAGCGCGGAGATGTCGTTGAAGACGATGGGCACCGGCGAATCGTCCAGCAGGGCGTCGAGTACCGCCTCGTCGTGCTCAATGTCGTCATGCAGATCGAGGATCAACACCTCGGCCTCGCTGGCGGCGAGGCGGTCAATGAGACCGGCATGCAGGGATTCGCTCAGCACCACCTTGAGACCACGATCCTTGAGGGCGTTTTCCAGGTAGCTGCGCTGGCGCAGGGAATCGGAGGCAATGGCGATGTGGACCTTGCGCAACTCCAGCGTCGCGGGAGATGGCGAACGTTCCTCGGGCTTGCTCTCTGCGCCAGCGGCATCGACGGATAGCGCCTTGATGAATTTCATCGAGCCCTTCATGGCGCGGCCCGCCTACTGCGACTCGGCGAGCAGGGCCGAAATATTGTCGATCAGGTCCGTCTCCTGGAAGGGCTTGCCCATGTAACGGTTCACACCGATGGCGAGCGCGCGATCACGGTGCTTTTCACCCGTACGCGAGGTGATCATGATAATGGGGATATTCTCCAGCGCCCTGTCGTTGCGCATGTTGGTGGCCAGCTCGAAACCGTCCATGCGTGGCATCTCGATGTCCAGCAGCATGATGTCGGGCTTCACTTCCTGCAACTGGGCCAGCGCATCGACGCCGTCCTTCGCGGTGACCACCTCCATGTCGTTGCGCTCCAGCAGGCGCGTGGTGACCTTGCGCACGGTGATGGAGTCGTCGACCACCATGACCAGGGGTTTCTTCGCCTCGGCGGCCTCTTCCTCGCTCGGCGCCACCGGCATGATCTCGGCCTCGGTGTGCTCGGCGAAGTCCACCATGCGCACCAGTGCGCCAAGATCGAGGATCAGCACGACACTGCCGTCGCCCATGATGGTGGCACCGGAAATCCCCCGCAGGGTGCTCAGTTGCGGGCCCACCGGCTTGACCACCACTTCGCGGCTGCCGATGAGGCCATCGACGCGGATGGCGGCGCGGAAGTCACCGCTGCGCACCAGCAACAGGGGGATGCGCTCGTCGGGCGCGGGCGTGCCGGCCTCGGCCAGGCCCAGCGTGGCGCCGAGGTTGAGGTAACGGTAGTCCTGCCCTACCCACTTGTAGAGCTTCTTCTCCGACTGCTGCAACTGCTGGATGACCTCGCCGCTGACGCGCTCGACGCCTTCCACGCCCAGCAGCGGCACGGCGTAGGTTTCGTCGGCCACGTGTACCAGCAGGGCGCGGGTGACCGACAGCGATTGCGGCAGGCGCACGATGAAGCTGGTGCCCTTACCCTTCTCGGTATCGATCTGCAGGGCGCCGCCGAGTTTCTTGATCTCGCTGCTCACCACGTCCATGCCCACGCCACGCCCGGCGATCTGGGTGACCTCGCTGGCGGTACTGAAGCCGGACTCCATGATCAGGTCCAGCAGTTCGTTCTTGCCCGGTGTCGCGTCGGGATCGAGCAGGCCACGGTCGATGGCGGTGGCGCGCACGGCATCGAGATCGATGCCGCGACCGTCGTCACGCATGGTGATCACCAGGTCGTTGCCCTCGCGTTCCAGGTGCAGATGGATCTGGCCTGTTTCCTTCTTGCCCGCCGCACTGCGCTCCGCGGGGCTTTCGATACCGTGGGCGATGGCATTGCGCAGCATGTGTTCCAGCGGCGCGAGCACGCGCTCGAGCACGGTGCGATCAAGTTCATTGTCCATGCCGTGGATGTGCAACTCGGCCTGCTTGCCCAGCTCCTGGCTGGTCTGGCGCGCGATGCGCCGCAGGCGCGGTACCTGGTTGGAGAAGGGCACCATGCGCGTGCGCATGAGGCCTTCCTGCAGCTCGGTATTCACGCGTGACTGTTGCAGCAGCAGGGTTTCCGACTCGCGCGTCAGGTTGGCAAGAATGTTGCGCAGGCTGTCGAGGTCATTGAGACTCTCCATCATGCCGCGCGAGAGCTGCTGCATCATGGTGAAGCGGTCGAACTCCAGCGGGTCGAAGTCTTCGTAACTGCGTCCCGTGGTCTCCTCGAAACGGTGCTGGATCTGCGCCTCGGCCTCGATCTCAAACTTGCGCAACTGTTCGCGCAGGCGCGTGACGGTATCGTCCAGTTCCTGCAGGTTGTAGCGGAAGGTATTGTTCTGCTGCTCGAGGCGCGAGCGGTAAATACTCACTTCGCCGGCAAAGTTGACCAGATCGTCGACGAGATCGGCGCGCACGCGGATCTGCTCGCCCTGGGGTCGCACCACGGGCCGCGCGGGCTCCTTCTCCGCCGGCGCGACATCGGGAGCGGCCTCCGGCACCGGCTCGGGCGCGCGGCCCTCCAGCGGCACCACGTTGTCGGCGCCCGGGCTGGTGTCCGGGGCTTCCTCGGCCGGGACGGTGAGATCGAGATCCGGCGCGGGCCCTTCCTCTTCCTCGGGCAACATCAATTCCATCTCCTCGGAATCGGCGCCACCCGGCTCCGGCGAGGACGCCGGGCCGTCCGTGTCATCGACCTCGGTCTCCGCAGTGGCTTCGGAGAAGTCAAATTCGATCTCCTGGGTCCGATCCGCGGCCTCCGGCGAGGACGACGCGCTCTCCTCGGCGGGAGACACGGGCGACGGCGCCGCGGCTTCTTCTGCCACCTCGCCGCCGGCGGCCAGGGTGTCGAGCTGGCCGACGAGTTCCGTCGCGGCCGCCAGGGGACCACGCCGGCGCAGCTGTTCGAGCATCTCGACGAGGCGGTCCTGCGCCTTGAGCAGCAGATTGAACATGGTCGGCGAGACCTGGAGGCGGCCATCCACCACCGCGGTCAGGAGGGTCTCGATACTGTGGGCAAGATCGCCGATCTCGCTGACCCCCGCCATGCGCGCGCCGCCCTTGAGGGTGTGGAGCTGGCGTTGCAGGGCCTCGATGTATTCACCATTGGCCTCGTCCTCGGCCCAGGCATGCAGGGTATTGTCGCTCTCCTCGAGGATTTCCGTGCCTTCTTCGAGGAAGATCTCCAGCAACTCCTCGTCATACTCCTGCGGCAGGGCCGCCGCTTCGGGCGCCGGCGCCGCGTCCGCGCCCCCGGCCGTGGCGGCATCGTCGCCCGGCGCGCTCTCCGCCGCAAGCTCGTCGTGGAGGGCCTGGATACGCGTGAGCAGGGCGCTGTTGTCGGCCAGCGGCTCGCCCGGCGTGCCCACCTGTTCCACCGCCTGGGTGACGTACTCAACGTAGTCCTCGAGCAGATCCACCGCGGCCGTGGGCAGGGACTGCGAGACATCGGACAGCAGCTTGACGTACTTCTCGAACAGACCGCTCAGTGCCGCCACGGGCTGCATGCCGGTGGTGCGCGAACTGCCCGAGAGGGTATGCAGGGCACGCAGCAGCTCCGGCGTGACCTCGCTGTTTTCCATGATGCGCGCATTGAAGATATATTCGCGCAAGGTCTTGAGGTGAACGTCGGCCTCGTTGCTGTAGATCTGGCGCAGACCGGGATCGATGTCCGGCACCACGAACTCACCCTCGACCGCCTCGTGACTCACCGGTGGAGCGGGAGCGACACCCTCTTCCTCGAGACGCTCGATCTCCGTCTCCAGCACCTGCAGGCCGGTATCCAGATCCACCGGCGTCTCGGCCGCACCCTCCGGTGTTTCATCGGACCGTTCCTCCGCCTGTATCTCGGGAGCGGTGCCCGTGATGTCGGCTTCACCGGGGGGCTCGGGCACGGCCTCCAGCATGTCCTCGCTGACTTCCTTGCCCTGGGAAATGTCATGGGCCATTTCCATGAGATGGAAGACCTGGTGATCCGGCGTCGTGCCCTTGCGGAAGGCATCGAACAGGGCCGGCAGGAGGGCCTGCGCCTTTTCCAGCAGGCGGAAGATGGCCGGTGTGGGCTCGATGGTCCCGTCGATGACGCGGTTGAGCATGTTCTCGCAGGCCCAGGCAAACTCGCCCAGATCCTGTGCCCCCACCAGGCGGCCACTGCCCTTGAGGGTATGGAAGGAACGTCGCAGCTCCTTGAGCGATTCGCTGTCCTCCTGGTTGGCCAGCCAGCGCGGCAGCAGGCGGGAGATATTGCCGTGCTCCTCATCGGCCTCTTCGAGGAAGATTTCGATGATCTCGTCATCGATCTCCTCGATCACCGAGGCCGGCTGTGCGGCGCTGCTCGAAGCGGCGGTGGGCGCCGGCGTGTTCGCGGTGTCGCCGGCGGCGGTCTCGAGGGCGACCTCTTCCTCGACGCTGAAGGGGATCTCGCCGCTGGCAAGGGCATCGAGATCCAGATCGGAGAGATCGTCCATGCCCTCGATACGAAACTCTTCGCTACCCAGTCCCTTGCGCGTTTCACTGCTGTCATTGACCGGCGACAGATCCACCACCGTGTCTTCGTCGGGGCCTCCACCCATGCCGGTATCGATGTCGATACCGCCTGCCGCCTCGCCGTCAGCGGCACCTTCCACATCCGGCGCCCGCAGTTCGGCGGTATCCAGTTCCGGGCCTTCCTCCTCGAGCGGGATATCGAGCAACATCTCTTCCGAGTCGGCCCCTTCCAGGGCATCGCCGATATCGGTCAGGGTCTCGGCCGAGGGATCGATGCCGCCCTCGGGCATGGGGATGTCGGTCAGGGTGTCATCGTTGAGATCGACCGAATCCGCCTGCGGAGGAGACTCCGGCAGGTCGCCGAGCTCGATATCGACCATGGTTTGATCATCATGATCAGGAAAATCATCTGTCGACAACACCTCCGTATCGGCGCTACTGCGTTCATGCACATCCGTGTACTCGGTATCACTGAGCAGGCCAAGCTGGGTGAGACTCTGCTCGGCCACCTGCAGGATGGACTCGGGACGGCCCCAGCCCTCCATGAGGGACTCGAGATAGTATTCGATGCTGCTGATGGCATCGGCGAGCACATCCAGCGAGGAGTCTTCAGGCGCTATCTTGCCGGGAATGAGTTCCTGCTCGATGTAACGGCCGGCGACACTGAGCAGTTCCGCCGCCTGCTCGAGATTGAGCATCGCCAGGCCACCCTGGATCTGCGCCATGTATTGGGGCACCTTCTCCAGCAGGTCGGGCCGCGAGGGCGTGCGGCTGAAGTCGGTGAGGGCCTCCTTGATGCGCGCCATGTCCTCGGAGACTTCCTTGAGGACCGACTTCATCAGCTGGCGGTCGGTAATGTTTATCGAGGTGGCAACGGCATCGGCGTCCTCCGCCTCTTCGTTGACCACCCGCGCGGTAGACAGATCACCGAGTGCACCCTCCACCGCCAGCAGGGAAGCGGCGGTATCCATGAGCACCGCCTCGTCGATGTCACGCTTGCCCTGCACCATGTCGTTGAGGACCGCGGCCTGGTCGATCACTTCCTTGCGCTGCACGCCGAGGCCCAGCATGCCGAGGGTATCGGACATCTGGGTGAGGGTTTCGGCCAGTCCCCGCAGGGTACCGGTATCGCGCGACTCGCTGCGCACGAACAGGTCGAGGCCGTCCTTGACGCGGGTCAGATCGTCGATGAGCACCGCCGAGACGGTCTTCATCAGTTCGGCGTTGGGACCCGTCATGTCGGCACGGGCCTTCTCCAGGGATTCCTTGTCGGGCAGGGCCTCGGCAAGGCCGAAGGCATCCTTGAGCTCGGTAACCAGTTCGCCGCTGGAGCGGGAGCAGGAGACGTAATAAAGGAGGTTCTTCAGCAACTCGGTGGGCGGTGTCTCCTTCAGCGCCGCCTCGCCATGATCGATGATGCGCTTGATCTGGCGATCGACGTTACCCATCAGCAGCTTCAGTGCCACGCTGGATTCGAGCCCGCCGTCGCGCAGACCCTCCACCACGCCACTGGCCACCCAGAACATGCGGTTGGCCTCGTTGTCGTTGGCGGCCTTGCGCAGCTTGTCGATGACCTGCTGGATCCTGTTCAGGCTGCCGTCGGGGTCGGTATCGCGGAACCAGCCCAGCAGGCCCAGGTGGTAGGCATGGCGCAACTTGCTGGCGAGATGCGGCAGGTCCTCGGTCTCCTCGGCCAGCGGCGCCACCAGCGGCGCCTCGACGGAGAGATCGGGCTGGAAGAGGGCGTTTTCCGTCAACAGGGCTTCGCCGCGCGCGGCACGCAGATCATTGAGCAGGGGCAGCAACAGGACCGGCATGTCCCGCGCGCCGTTCTGCAGGCGCTCCAGGTAATCCGGCAACTGCAGGATACCGCGCATCAGGACCTCGTAGGCGTCCTCGCGGTTGTTGACCCTGTTCTCGAGCAGGGCCTCGGTGAGCTTCTCCATCTCCTCGGCCACCATGGAGGCGCCGTAGAGTTCCACCATCTGCAGGGTGCCGTGCACCTGGTGCAGGTAGTTGATGCAGAAACGCAGCTGCGACTCGTCGTCCGGCGTCTCGACATAGGTCTCGAGTGCCGAACGCGCCTGGTTGAGAGTGTCGTCGATCTCCGACTTGACCCAGCCAAGCGTGTTGATATCGAGCTGACTCTGGCTCGGCACGCTCATGCGGCCCTCTCCTCGTCGGGCAGCCGCCGGAAAGCGACCACGTCTTCGTTGGGTATCTGCACCAGTCGTTCGTGGCGCCACTTGACGAGTTCGCCGGCGCCAAGGATCAGCAGGCCGCCAGGACGCAGGTGCTCCACCAGGCTGTTGGCGATTTCCGCGCGCCGTTCGCGCTTGAAATAAATGAGCACATTCTGACAGAAGATGATGTCCATCTTGCCCAGCGAGGCATCGCCTACATCGACGAGATTCATGAGCGTGAAGCACACGCGATCACGGATGGTCCGGCTGAGACGGTAGTGATCGAGGTCATAGGGCAGGAAATAGCGGCGCAGGAGCTTCACCGGCAGGTTGCGCAGGCGATTGCGATGGTAGATCCCCTGGCGGGCCGTGGCCAGCGAGGCGCGGCTGATATCCGTCGCGGTGACGGAGAAATAGTTTTCCAGTTCGTGATTGAGAAGGTAGTCGTCCAGTGCGATGGCAAGGGAATACGGCTCTTCACCGGTGGCGCACCCGACGCTCCACACGTCGATATTGGTCCGGCTTTCATCGCCACGACCGATGAAGCGGAAGAACTGGTCCTCCAGCAGTTGCAGGGCGGCACTGTCACGGTAGAAACGGGTTTCGTGCACCGTCAGGTGATCGACCAGCAGCTCCCACTCCACGGCACCGTGCGGTCCGTCCTCCAGCAGGCGCATGTATTCGCCATAGCTGTGGCAACCCACTTCGCTCATGCGCTGGTCGAGGCTGGTGACCAGGAAGGAGCGCCGCTCCGCCGGGATGGTAATGCCGATACGTTCCTCCAGCATTTCCTGCCAGTGCTGAAACATACCGTCATCCATGGGCAGAGGGCTGTGCATGGGCCGCCTTCCAGGTTCTGTCGCCAGCGTCTGTGCCGTACTCGTCGTCATAGATTAGCGCCGTTGTCGCCGCACGCTCAGGCCGGCAGCTTGAAGCCCGCAACCGAACGACGCAGCTCGTTGGCCAGCTCGGCAAGGTTACCGATGGAGGCCGCCGTTTCGTTGGTACCGGCCGACGTCTGCGTGGTGATCTCCTGAATGACGTTCATGGTATCGGAGATGTTGGCCGCGGCGCTTGCCTGTTGCGCGGCGGACTCGGAAATGTTCCGGATCAGCTCCGACAGGTGGGTGTTGGCCTGCTCGATGGCCGCCAGCGCCTGGCCGGCGTCCTGCGCCAGTTGCGCCCCCTGCACCACGTTGGAGGTACTTTGCTCCATGGAGGCCACCGCCTCATTGGTGTCGGTCTGGATGGTTTTCACCAGGGCCTCGATTTGGCGCGTCGCATCGGCGGAGCGTTCCGCGAGTCGCTGTACTTCGTCCGCCACCACCGCGAAGCCGCGGCCCGCCTCGCCGGCCATGGCGGCCTGGATGGCGGCGTTCAGCGCGAGGATGTTCGTCTGCTCGGCGATGTCGTTGATGAGTTCCACGATTTCACCGATTTCCTGCGAGGACTCACCGAGACGCTTGATACGCTTCGAGGTCTCCTGGATGTTTTCGCGGATGGCATCCATACCCTGGATGGTCTTCTGTACCGCGAGGGTCCCTTCGTGGGCCGTGGCCACCGAGCGGTTCGCTTCGTTGGCCAGTTCCGCCGCATGCGAGGAAACGCCCTCGATGGACACCGCCATCTCGTTGATGGCGGAGCTCGCCGCCGTGATCTGCTGGGCCTGGTGGTCCGAGGCCTCGGCGAGGTGCATGGCGGTGGCCTGCGTCTGCTGGGCCGCCGAGGAGACCTGCTGCGTGGTCTCGTTGATGGCGGTAACCAGGTTACGCAGCGCGTCGATAGTGTAGTTGATGGAGTCCGCGATGGCGCCCGTGATGTCCTCGGTTACCGTCGCCTCCACCGTCAGGTCACCGTCGGCGAGGTCACCCATTTCGTCGAGCAGCCGCAGGATGGCCTGCTGGTTGCGTTCGTTGGTTTCCTGGGTCTCCTGGCGCTGCTGCATGGCCAGCTCGCGTTGTTCTTCCACGAAGCTCAACTGCTCGCGGCTGTAACGCCAGTAGGTAAAGCCGAGCAACAACAGCAGAACGAGGGTCAGGATGGAGAGACCCTGGGCCAGTTGCCCGGAGAGGCGCGTGGAGATGGCGTCGCTGTAGGCACCTTCCAGCGCCACGATGCTGGCAAACAGGGGCTCGCTGTCCGCGATGACCGCCTCCGCCGCGTCGGAAATGTTGAACATCTCCGGTGAGCGCTCGAGGATGGCGCCCACCTTGGCGCTCATCTGGTCGAACAGCCTGGAGACTTCCTGCAGGCGCTTGCGCGCCACGGGGTTAGTGACCCGGGTGACACCGATGGTGCGACTGCCGCGCAACATGCCGTCGAGAACGCGGCCATAGGTGGCAGCGTCACGACCAAAGGTGTCCGCCGCGGTGACCGCACCCTCACCACCTTCCAGTACGCGGGGCACGTTGGAGGCGATACGCTGGATGAGCATCAACTGGCGCGTGGCGATATAGACCTGTTCGGGGTCGGTGTTGATGCGCTTGAGCGTAGAAACCACTTCGTCGGTTTGCGCCAGCAGGGTCGGTATCTGCTCGTTGATACTCTGGATACTGCCACGCATGGAGGCGATCACGTCGCGGCCGTTGACGATGATGTCGACGTTCTTCGAAAACCCGCCCCACTGATCTTCCAGTTCCAGCAGGCGGCTGCTGGCCAGCGCCGGGGTGTTTTCCCGTTGCCATTGAACGATGCCGTCGAATTCATCGCGCGCCGTCTGCAGGGCCGGGAACATGGCCACGTCGCCACGCGCAGCCTCGGCGGCCAGCTTGGCGATCTTCTGTGACAGTACCTTCTGGGTACCAAGTCGGGCGATGTATTCGTTGTCCTGTTTACCCTGCTGGGCATCGACGATGAAGAAACCGACCGTGGCAAGCACGGACAGGATCAATGCGCCGATGACGACCAGCAGAATGCGACCGGATGACAACCCGGTCAAACCGCCTTTCTGTGTCTCCGCCATGGTAGTACTCCTAGCGTCGGTGGTGTATTCATTATGTTCATGTATCCGCCGGACATTTCTCAGCCACACCGGCGGCATTACCCGATTTTCAACATCCTGTCAGATCAGCTGTGCGAGGCCACCTGCACGAACTGATCGCTCTCGCGCAACTTGCGCAAGCTGAAAATCGCCCACAGGTCGTTTCCCTGCCGGTAGGCGCCGGAGAGATACCGTCGCATGCTGTCCGATGCGGGCGGTAACTCGTCGGTATAATCCTCATCGAAAAAATGCCGCATGCCGACGACTTCGTCGACCACCAGTCCCGCCGAGAGATCACCCTCGTGGACCACCAGCACCCGCGTGCTACGCCCCGTTTGCGAGACGCGCTCGTCGATGAGCCCCTGCAAGTCCAGTATCGGCAGCAGGGTACCGCGAATGTTCGCCAGCCCCCTGACCCAGCTATGCGCACCCGGTACGCGCGTCATCTCCGGGTAGTCGAGTATCTCGTCCACGTCTTCGAGCCTGGAGACCAGGTTCAGGCCGGCCACCGAGAAGCCGATGCCCGACCAGGTACGCCGCACCTCTACCTGTTGCGGCAGGCCCAGCGCGTGGCTGCGGCTGCGTTGTTCCAGTTCCCGCAGCAGGTCGAAAGGCTGTTGCGGCTGCGTGGCAACCATCTTCGTCGCTAGCCCGCCAGCGCCGTGTTCATCTTGCTCACCAGCTCGGCCTCGTCCACCGGCTTGGTGATGTAGTCCTTGGCGCCCTGGCGAAGACCCCAGACGCGATCCGTTTCCTGATCCTTGGTGGTCACGATGATGATGGGGATGTTCTGCGTTTCCGGATCCTTGGTCAGGGCGCGGGTGGCCTGGAAGCCGTTGAGCCCCGGCATCACCACGTCCATCAGGATGAGTTCCGGTTTTTCTTCCTTTGCCTTGGCGATACCGGACTCACCATCGGGCGCCGTGCTCACCGTGTGCCCGTTCTTTTCCAGCATCCCCTTCAGCACATGGGCCTCGGTGGGCGAATCGTCAACTACCAGTATGCGTGCCATATCAGACTCCTGAAAACTTCCAACTCGTTGTTCGACTATACCAGCTGGCCCGATGCCGGCTCTGTAACCCTGGTACCGTGTTTCCGTCAGGCCAGTACATGCTTTCTGATCGCACCCAGCAGTTCATCCTTGGTGAAGGGCTTGGTCAGGTACTCCTCCGACCCCACGATTCTCCCCCTCGCCCTGTCAAACAAACCGTCCTTGCTCGACAACATGATCACCGGCGTCTTGCTGAAGACCTTGTTGTTCTTGATCAGACGCGTGGTCTGATAACCGTCGAGGCGCGGCATCATGATGTCGACAAAAATGATATCCGGATTGTTGTCCGCGATTTTCGACAATGCCTCGAAACCGTCCGTTGCGGTTATCACCTCGCAACCGGCCTTTTTCAATAAGGTCTCGGCCGTCCTGCGGATGGTCTTGGAGTCATCGATGACCATGACCTTGAGACCCTGTATTCCGTCATCCATTGTCTGCTCTGCCAGCATGTTCGTATTCTGCAATTATTGCATTTATATAGTATCCGCTTCGCGTCCGCTTGCGCCTCGCGGCGGCGCGTCCGCAAGCCCCCTTCTCACCGAGCCGGGAACCGCCCCCACGCGCCGCCCCGCCCCACGGGGGTTCCGCGCGCAAGACACGATTCTCCGATATTTAACACAAATTTGAGAAACAATCCATAAGTACCCATATAATATAGGATATTTTGCAATTACCCTGTGTCAAGCAATGGAATGAAAAAAGCGGCCCGCGCCGAAGGGCGTATTACCCTGTATCCCACCCGCAATTGTCTGTATCGTCCATCGCCGGACCGGACTTAATGCTACGGGCGGATTAATCCTTCTTTTTTGGGCGTCTTTTCCAACGCCAGCGGCAAACCGCCGTAGGACAACGGGTTCCGGGCCCCTCGGGCATACTCACGGAGCATACTGGAAACGAACATGACACGCAGACTGGCCGTCATCATGGATCCCATCGGCGAAATCAGCTTCGCCAAGGACACCACCCTTGCCATGCTGCTGGAGGCCCAGCAGCGGGGCTGGCAGCTGTTCCACCTCGCACCGGGGGACCTCGCCCTGGAGGGCGGGCGCGTGCTGGCCACCGCCCAGCCCCTCAGCGTGGCCGACGATCCGGCGGACTGGTATTCCCTCGGCGAGGCCCACCGCTTCCCGCTGGCGGACATGGACCTGGTCCTCATGCGCAAGGATCCGCCCTTCGACATGGACTACATCTACTGCACCTACCTGCTGGAGCTGGCGGAGGCCGATGGCGTGCTGGTGGTCAACCGGCCGCAGAGCCTGCGCGACTGCAACGAGAAGCTCTTCGCCGCCTGGTTCCCCCGGTGCATGCCCGAGACCCTGGTGGCGGCACGCGCCGCGCCCCTGCGCGACTTCGTCGCCCGCCTCGGCGATGTCATCCTCAAGCCCCTCGGCGGCATGGGCGGGGCCTCGGTGTTCCGTCTGCGCGCCGACGATCCCAACATCAACGTGGTCATCGAGACCCTCACCGGCCACGGCCGCCACCTCGTCATGGCGCAGCGCTACCTGCCCGAGATCCGCGACGGCGACAAGCGCATCATCCTCATCGACGGCGAGCCGGTGCCGGGCGTGCTGGCGCGCATCCCCGCGCCCGGCGAGACCCGCGCCAACCTCGCCACCGGCGGCCGCGGCGAGGCGGTGGCGCTGAGCGAACGGGACCGCTGGATCTGCGCCCAGATCGGCCCCGAGTTGCGCCGCCGTGGCCTGCTGTTCGTGGGCATCGACGTCATCGGCGACTACCTCACCGAGATCAATGTCACCAGCCCCACCGGCGTGCGCCAGATCGACGCCCTCTTCGGCCTCAACGTCAGCGGCCGGCTGTTCGATACCATCGAGGCGCGCCTCGCGGAGGCCGGCCGCTGATGCCCGTCGCAAGACGCCGGATCCCTGCCCGCCGCGCGGCGCGGCCGTGGGTGCTGCTGCTCGCCGGCCTGTTCGCCGGCCTGCTCGCCGCCTGTGAGCGCACCCCGCCACCGCCCACACCGCCGGCGACCACGCAAGCGGTGTTCTTCAGTTTCGGCACCCTGGTCTCGGTGGAGCTCTGGGGCACCTCCCCCGAACTCGGCCGGCAGGCGCTGGCCGCCATCGAGGGTGACCTCAACTACATGCACTTCGCCTGGCACGCCTGGAAACCCGGCTCGCTGGGGCGGGTCAACCAGCTGCTCGCCACCGGCGCGTGGTTCACGGCCAATCCCTCGGTGCTGCCGCTGGTCAAGCGCGCCCACGCCCTGTGGCGACGCAGCGGCGGCCTGTTCAACCCCGCCATGGGCGAGCTGCTGGCCCTGTGGGGCTTCCAGTCGGACGCGCCGCCCCAGGGGCCGCCGCCGTCCGCCGAGGCCATCGCCGCCTGGCTTGCCAGCGCGCCGCGGCCCGATGACCTGGAGATGGACGGCCTGCGCCTGCGCAGCCGCAACCCCCACCTGCGTCTGGATCTCGGCGGCATCGCCAAGGGCTATGCCCTGGCGCAGATCGCCGACAACCTCCGCGACATGGGCGTGCCCGCCGCCATCCTCAACGCCGGCGGCGATCTCTATGCCTGGGGCCGTCCCGGCGAGCGCCCCTGGCGCATCGGCATTCGCCACCCGCGCCGCGCGGGGATCATCGCCACCCTGGACATCCGCGGCGCGGAGGCGGTGTTCACCTCCGGCGACTACGAACGCTACGTGGAGTACGCTGGCCACCGCTACCCCCACATCCTCGACCCGCGCACCGGCTACCCCGCCGAGGGCGTGCAGGCCGTGACCGTGATCCACGCCGATCCCACCCTCGCCGACGCCGCCGCCACCGCCCTCTACGTCGCTGGCGTCAGGGACTGGCCGCGCGCGGCGGTGGCCATGGGCGTGCGCGAGATACTGCTCATCGACGCCGAGGGGCGCCTCTACCTCACCCCCGAGATGCGCCAGCGCCTGCGCTTCGTCCCCGACGCGCCGAGGCCGGTGGTGGTCCACCTGCCGGCCTCGTGATGTCGCGCGGATCACCCCGCGGGGGAAACACCGCGTTTGCATCAGGAGGTCATTGCCGAAAGGGCGCGGGCTCACTGTCGTTTTGTCCACCGCACGCTATAATCCCGGCCAACACTCATCGACGCGGATAACGTGAACGCCACTGCCATGCTCAACCCGGGACCCGCGCCCGCCGGCAATCGCCGTAGCCCGGCGGGCGTCAGCGACGCCGACCGCCTCGGCCTGACCCTGTTCCTCGCCCTCGCCCTGCATACCATCATTATTCTCGGCGTCAGTTTCACCACCGGTGAAGACGGCGAGCCTCCGGTGCTGAACATGGAGATCACCCTGGTCACCCAGCGCAGCAACGAGGCCCCCGAGGACGCCGACTACCTCGCCCAGGACAACCAGCTCGGCGGGGGCAACACCCCCGAGCGCGTGCGCGCCATGAGTCCCTTCTCCAACCCCAACCCGGTGCCGGAGGAGGGTTTCGCCCCGGACAGCCGCCCGCAGCTGACCACCCCGCCGCTGGAGGAACAGGCCCCGCAGACCGAGATCATTACCGCCGCACGCGCGCCGCGCACGGTGGGCAGCACGCCCCACGAGGATCCCGTGCCGGTCACGGCGCAGACCCCCACCGCCGCGCAGATCTTCGAGCGCAGCCGCGAGATCGCGCGGCTCGCCGCCGAGATCAACCGCCTCAAGCAGACCTACCAGGAGACGCCGCGCCACACCCACGTCAACGGCGCCAACGCCCGCCAGTACCGCTTCGCCGCCTACATGGACGCCTGGCGCGCCAAGGTGGAACGGGTGGGCAACCTCAACTACCCCGAGGAGGCCATTCGCCGGAACCTCTCCGGCAGCCTGCTGCTCGACGTGGCCATCAATGCCGACGGCAGCCTCAACGAGGTGCGCATCCTGCGCTCCTCCGGCGAGCCCGTGCTCGACGAGGCGGCCATGCGCATCGTCAGGATGGCGGCGCCCTTCCCGCCCCTGCCGCAGGACATCAAGCAGGACACCGACATCCTGCACATCCCGCGCGTGTGGCGCTTCAAGAATACCGGCCGCCTGTCCTTCAACTGAGCCCCCGGGGCACCCGGCCACGGCGGGCCTTGAAACGCCAGCGCGCCGCCCCACATGCTTTGCTGAACCCCGAGGATGCGCAGGCGTGACGCGCCTTGCGCCATGCAGTTTTCTACCCGATACTTGAACCATGGCCAATGAACGCCTCAGCAATCAGTTCCTGATTGCCATGCCCAACCTGGCAGACCCCAACTTTTCCCGCACGGTCACCTATCTCTGTGACCACAACGAGGAAGGCGCCATGGGGGTGGTGATCAATCGGCCCACCGATGTCTCGCTGGCGGATATCGTTGGCTACATGGGCCTCGAAGGCGACGAGGAACGCCTGCGCGAGATCCCCGTCTACCAGGGCGGACCCGTGCAGGTGGAGCGCGGCTTCGTGCTGCACCGGCCGCTGGGCAACTGGGAGGCCACCCTGCCGGTCACCGACGAAATCGGCATTACCATGTCGCGCGACATCGTCGAGGCCATCATCCGCGGCGAGGACATGCCGAAGGACTACCTCATCGCCCTTGGCTACGCCGGCTGGGGTTCCGGCCAGCTCGAGGAAGAGATGGCCGCCAATGCCTGGCTCAACGGCCCCGCCGATCCCGCCATTCTCTTCGAGAAACCCGTCGCCGAACGCTGGGCCCTGTCGGCCGCCGATCTCGGCGTCGATCTCAGGCTCCTCTCCACCGACGCCGGACACGCATGAGCGAGGCCCCCGCCACGGTGCTGGGTTTCGACTTTGGAACCCGGCGTATCGGCGTGGCCATTGGCCAGACCCTCACCGGCACCGCCCGCCCCCTGACCACCCTGCGCGCCCGCGAGGGCCAGCCCGACTGGCAGGAAGTGGCGCGCCTGCTGGACGACTGGCGCCCCCAGGCCTTCGTCGTCGGCCTGCCGGTGCACATGGACGGGCGCGAGCACGCGCGCACCGCGGCGGCGCGGCGCTTCGGCAACCGCCTGCACGGGCGCTTCGGCCTGCCGGTGATCTGGATCGACGAACGCCTGACCTCCGAGGAGGCCGAGCGGCAACTGCGTGACGCGGGGGGCGATACCGGGGAGGTGGATGCCGTGGCCGCGCAGCTCATCGTCCAGTCATGGCTGGATCGGCACCCCGGCTCATGAGAGAATCGCCCTTTAATGCCTGACACCCTCGACGTACAAGCCCTGCTGGACGACATGGCCAGCCAGCTGCAGCACCTCCTGCAGCAGTCCGGTATTTCCGAACCCCTCATCATCGGCATCCATACCGGCGGCGTGTGGGTCGCCGAGGGCCTGCACCGGCGCCTCGGCTCCGAGCAGGCGCTGGGCACCCTCAGCATCACCTTCTACCGCGACGACTTCACCCGCATCGGCCTGCACCCCCAGGTGCGCCCCTCGGAACTGCCCTTCGACATCGACGAGCGCACCCTCATCCTGGTGGACGACGTACTGCATACCGGGCGCACCATTCGCGCGGCGCTGAACGAGATCTTCGACTACGGCCGCCCGGCGCGGGTCATCCTCGCCACCCTGGTGGTACGCCCCGGGCGCGAGCTGCCCATCTGTGCCGATGTCACCGGCACCACCCTGGAACTGGGCGACAACGAGCACGTCAAGCTCACCGGCCCCGAGCCGCTGAAGCTGGAGATCCAGTCCACATGACGACGCGCGACATCCAGCTCGATGACGACGGCCGCCTGCGCCACCTGCTCACCATCGAGGGACTCAAGCGCCCCATCCTCACCGACATCCTCGACTACGCGGAGAACTTCGCCCCCGGTCCCGGCCAGTCGGTGAAGAAGGTGCCGCTGCTGCGCAGCAAGACCATCGCCAACCTGTTCTTCGAAGCCAGCACGCGCACGCGCACCACTTTCGAGCTGGCGGCCAAGCGCCTCTCGGCGGACGTGCTCAACGTCAACATCAACACCTCCTCCACGGTCAAGGGCGAGAGCCTGCTCGACATGCTGCGCAATCTCGAGGCCATGCACTGCGACATGTTCGTGGTGCGCCACAGCCGCAGCGGCGCGGCGCACTTCATCGCCCGCCACGTGGCGCCGCACATCAGCGTCATCAACGGCGGTGACGGCTCCCACGCCCACCCCACCCAGGCGATGCTGGACATGTTCACCATCCGCCGCCACAAGGGCGACTTCACCCGCCTGCGCGTGGCCATCGTCGGCGACATCCTGCACTCGCGCGTGGCGCGCTCGCAGATCCACGCGCTCACCACCCTCGGCGTGCCCGAGGTGAGGGTCATCGGTCCGCATACCCTCATCCCGAACGACGCGGAAAAACTGGGCGTGCACGTCTTCCACGACATGGAGGCCGGCCTGCGCGACTGCGACGTGGTCATCATGCTGCGCCTGCAACGCGAGCGCATGAGTGGCGCCCTGCTGCCCAGCGAGGCGGAATACTTTTCCTGTTACGGCCTCACACCGGCCAAGCTGGCGCTGGCGAAACCCGACGCCATCGTCATGCACCCGGGCCCCATCAACCGCGGCGTGGAGATCGCCTCGGAGGTGGCCGACGGCCCGCAGTCGGTGATCCTCGAGCAGGTCACCAACGGTATCGCCGTGCGCATGGCCATCATGGCCATGACCCTGGGCCGCCACCGCGGCGCGGAGAGCGGCGAGTCGGAGGGCGGCACATGAAGCGCGTGCACATCCAGGGCGGCCACCTCGTCGACCCGGCCAACGGCATCGACGCGCCGCGGGACCTCTTCATCGCCGAGGGCCGCGTGGTGGCCGTGGGCGAGGCGCCGGCGGGCTTTGCCGCCGATCACCGCATCGACGCCCGCGGGCTGACCGTGGTGCCGGGACTGGTGGACCTGCAGGCGCGCCTGCGCGAGCCGGGCCAGGAACACAAGGCCACCATCGCCTCGGAGAGCGCCGCCGCCGCCGCCGGGGGCATCACCACCCTGTGCGTGCCGCCCGACACCGAGCCGGTCATCGACACCCCGGCGGTGGTGGAACTCATCCACCAGCGCGCCGAGGCCGCGGGCCGCGCCCACATCGTACCGCTGGGGGCACTGACCCGGGCACTGGAAGGCCAGCAGTTGAGCGAGATGGCGGAGCTGCAACGGGTGGGCTGTGTGGGCATGAGCAACGCGCGCCGGCCGGTGAGCAACACCCTGGTGCTGCGCCGCGCGCTGGAGTATGCCGCCAGCCACGGCATCACCGTTTTCCTGCAGCCCTGCGATGCGCACCTTGCCAGCGAGGGCTGTGCCCACGAGGGCAGCATCAGCGCGCGCCTCGGCCTGCCCGGGATCCCTGCCTCCGCCGAGACCGTGGCGGTGGCGCAGATCCTCATGCTCATCGAGCAGACGGGCACGCGCGTGCACTTCGGCCAGCTCTCCACCGCGCGCGCGGCCAGCATGATCGCCCGCGCCCGCTACGACGGCCTGCCCATCAGCGCCGACGTCGCCGCCCACCACCTGCACCTGACGGACATGGACATCGGTTACTTCAACAGCAACTGCCACGTGGAGCCACCCCTGCGCAGCGAGCGCGACCGCGACGGCCTGCGCGCGGCGCTGGCCAGGGGCACGCTGGACGCCATCTGCTCCGATCACCAGCCCCACGACGCCGACGCCAAGCTGGCGCCCTTCTGCGACACCGAGCCCGGCATCAGCGCGCTGGAGACCTTCCTGCCGCTGGCCCTGCGCCTGGTCACCGACGGCGTGCTCGCCCTGCCGGATCTCGTCGCCCGCCTCACCTGCCAGCCGGCGGACATCCTCGGCATCGACGCCGGCCGCCTCGGCGTGGGCGACCGCGCCGACGTGTGCATCTTCGACGCCGGGGACCACTGGCGCGTGACCGGCGAGGCGCTGGTGAGCCGTGGCCGCAATACCCCCTTCGAGGGCTGGGACCTGCAGGGACGCGTCACCCACACCCTGCTCGACGGCCGCCTGGTGTACAGCGCATGAGCACGCGCAGCACCATCCACCTGGTCGAGGCCACGGTGCTCGAACACCACCACCTCGACGGCGAACAACACATCCTGCGCGTGCAGGCCGACGACATCGCCGCCGACGCCCGTCCCGGCAGCTTCGCCCACATCACCTGCGATCCCTGCCTGCCCATGCGCCGTCCCATCTCCATCCTGCGCGCGGATCGCCGGCAGGGCTGGGTGGAATTTCTCTACAAGGTGGTGGGCGAAGGCACGCGGCGCCTGGCCGAGCGCGGGGAAGGCGAACTACTCAGTATCCTCGGGCCCATCGGCCGCCCCTTCAGTTTCGATACCGCGCGCCGGCGCCCGCTGCTCATCGGCGGTGGCGTGGGCATGCCACCCATGATCTTCCTCGCCGAGACAATGCGCGGGGAAAAAGACCTGCAGCCCTTCGTCATCCTCGGCTCCGAGGTGCCCTTCCCCTTCACCGCCCGCCCCTCCACCGTCATGGTGCCGGGCATGCCCGAGGGCGTCATCGCCGCCATGCCGCTGCTGGAAGACCGGGGTATCGCCAGCCGGCTGGCCAGCACCCGGGGCTATGCCGGCTGCTTCGAGGGCTATGTCACCGATCTCGCCCGTCACTGGCTCGACGCGCTGGACGAGGAGGCCCGTGGGCAAGTGGAAGTCTTTGCCTGCGGCCCCCACCCCATGCTCGAAGCCGTCGCCCGGCTGGCGCGCGACTACAATCTCCCCTGCCAGGTCTCCATGGAAGAATTCATGGCCTGCGGCGTCGGCGGCTGCGCCGGCTGCGTGGTGGAAGTGCAGACCGAAACCGGCCCGGCGATGAAACGCGTGTGCGTGGACGGGCCGGTGTTCGAGGCGGGGGAGGTTTTTCCGTTTTAGCCGGGTTCTTTCTGAACCTTTATTTCAAGTTTTAAAAGGTGCTTTTTCGCTCGCACTGCGAGCGAGGTACTTTCTTTTGCCCCCCAAAAGAAAGTACCCAAAGAAAAGGGGGCCCGGAAATGCCGTCGCTGCGCGATGCCCTTGGGCCCACGGCTGGCGCGGCGCTCGCCTGGACTCGCTGATGCTCAGACACCGGCTCGCGTCCTCCTTGCCAGCCGTGTGCCCTGCGGCGGCATTTGACGGGAAGGAGGTGGTTTTCTTGCTCTTGAGCGAAGAATCCCAACTATCGCCACAAGGGTGTGCAGAGTGCGGGTGTTTACCCATCCCCTTACGCCGCGCCGAGCGCGGCGGGGTGTGAACGGACAAAGCCCCATGCGCAGCATGGGGTCGCCGCAGGGAGGCGGCGAATTGGCAGCGGGCCAGGGACGGCCCGTCTGCCAATCCCGAAACACCCCGGCCCGCGAGGGCACTGCCGCAGGCAGCGCGGCGTGGGGGGTGTCCTTTCTTTTGGGTACTTTTCTTTGGACAGGCAAAGAAAAGTACCTCGGCCCCGGTGGGGCCGAAAAAACTCCTTGTCAATCCGTCTCCTGGATGGTGACGCCTTCGAGACCCGCCGCCATGGTGTTGGGATCGCCGCTGGAGTCGCCGAGCTTGATCATCAGGCGCAGCTCGTTGGCCGAGTCGGCGTGGGTCAGCGCGTCTTCGTAGGTGATCTCGCCTTCCTTGTAGAGATCGTAGAGCGCCTGGTCGAAGGTCTGCATGCCGAGCTGGCGGGACTTGGCCATGAGTTCCTTGAGGGTGTGGACTTCGCCCTTGCGGATCATGTCTGCCGCCAGCGGGGTGTTGATCAACACTTCGCAGGCCACGCGCCGGCCCTTGCCGTCGGGCGTGGGGATGAGTTGCTGCGCCACCATGCCCTTGAGGTTGAGCGACAGGTCCATGAGCAACTGGTTGCGGCGATCTTCCGGGAAGAAGTTGATGATGCGGTCCAGCGCCTGGTTGGCGTTGTTGGCGTGCAGGGTGGCGAGACACAGGTGACCGGTCTCGGCGAAGGCGATGGCGTGGTCCATGGTCTCGCGGGTACGGATTTCGCCGATGAGGATCACGTCCGGCGCCTGACGCAGGGTGTTCTTGAGCGCCATCTCGAAGGACTCGGTGTCGATGCCCACCTCGCGCTGGGTGACGATGCAGCCGCCGTGCTGGTGGATGTACTCGATGGGATCCTCGATGCTGACGATATGACCGGTGCTGTTGTTGTTGCGGAAACCGATCATGGAGGCCAGCGAGGTGGACTTGCCGGAACCGGTGGCGCCGACGAAGATCACCATGCCGCGCTTGGTCATGGCCAGTTCCTTGATGATGGGAGGCAGCTTGAGTTCTTCGATGGTGGGGATCTTCGTTTCGATCTTGCGCAGCACCATGCCAGCGTGATTGCGCTGCTGGAAGGCGCTGACACGGAAGCGTCCAATGCCGCTGGCGCTGATGGCGAAGTTGCACTCGTGGGTGCGATCGAATTCCTCGCGTTGCGCCGGTGTCATGATGGAATAGACGATCTCCCGCGCCTGGGTCGGCGTCAGGCTGGACTGCGTCACCGGGGTGATCTTGCCGTGCACCTTGAGGCTCGGCGCCACGCCGGCGGTGATGAACAGATCCGATGCGTTCTTGTGCACCATCAGTTTGAGCAGTTGTTCGAATTCCATCGCCTTCTCCTGCCTTTGCTCTACACCAGGCCTACTGGAAATTTTCCTTGTTCATGGCACGCAGGCGCGCGTCCTGCTTGCTGATCACGCCGCGCGCGACGAGATCCTGGAGACACTGGTCGAGGGTCTGCATGCCTACCCCCTGGCCGGTCTGGATGGCGGAGTACATCTGCGCCACCTTGTCCTCGCGGATGAGGTTACGAATGGCCGGGGTGCCGATCATGATCTCGTGGGCCGCCACGCGCCCGCCGCCGATCTTCTTGATCAGGGTCTGGGCAATGACCGCGCGCAGGGACTCCGACAGCATGGAGCGCACCATGCCCTTCTCGGCGGCGGGGAAGACGTCGATGATACGGTCGATGGTCTTGGCCGCCGAACTGGTGTGCAGGGTACCGAATACCAGGTGACCGGTCTCGGCTGCGGTCAGCGCGAGGCGAATGGTCTCCAGGTCGCGCAGCTCGCCGACGAGGATGATGTCGGGGTCTTCACGCAGCGCCGAGCGCAGGGCCTCGTTGAAGCCGTGGGTGTCGCGGTGCACCTCGCGCTGGTTGATGAGACACTTCTTGGATTCGTGCACGAATTCGATGGGATCCTCGATGGTGAGGATGTGGCCGTACTCGTTCTCGTTCTTGTAGTCGATCATCGCCGCCAGCGTGGTGGACTTGCCCGAACCCGTCGGCCCGGTGACCAGCACGATGCCGCGCGGGTTGTCGGCGATGTCCTTGAACACCGCCGGGCAGCCCAGTTCCTCGAGGCTGAGGATGTTGGAGGGGATGGTGCGGAAGACCACGCCTGCGCCGCGGTTCTGGTTGAAGGCATTGACGCGGAAGCGCGCCACGCCCTGGATCTCGAAGGAGAAGTCGGTCTCGAGAAATTCCTCGTAATCCTTGCGCTGCTTGTCGTTCATGATGTCATAGACAAGGCTGTGGACGGTCTTATGGTCCAGCGGCGGTACGTTGATGCGGCGGATGTCGCCGTCCACGCGGATCATCGGCGGCAGGCCGGCCGAGAGATGTAAATCCGAAGCCTTGTTCTTGACGCTAAAGGCCAGCAGCTCTGTGATATCCATGGGTGGTAAGGTCCCTTCGTTCTGGTTGACGCTTGTTATAATGGTCGAATCCACGGGGGCACGGTAGCCGCCGGCGGTCCGGTCTGGGCATCATCTTGCATATCGGACAGGCGCCATAAAGACTTAACCCCGACAGGGAATAACTTACCCCCCCGGCAGGGGCCTGACAAGCTGATGATTCCACAGGTTTTCCTCCCATGAGTATAGAGCAGGCCCTGGCTGCGATACGGGCGCGCATCGCAAAGGCGGAGATTGCCGCGGGCCGGCCGCCGGGCAGCGTCAGCCTGCTGGCGGTGAGCAAGACCCGCGAGGTCGCCGATCTGCGCGCGGCGCTGGCCGCCGGGCAGCACCGCTTCGGCGAGAGCTACGTGCAGGAGGCGCTGGACAAGATCGCCGCCCTCGCCGAGGAGGACATCGAATGGCATTTCATCGGTCCGCTGCAATCCAACAAGAGCCGTCAGGTGGCCGAACACTTCCACTGGTGCCACAGCGTCGATCGCCTCAAGCTGGCGCGACGCCTGTCCGCGCAGCGCCCGGCGGGGCTGCCGCCCCTGCAGGTCTGCCTGCAGGTCAACATCAGCGGCGAGGCCAGCAAGTCCGGTTTCGCCCCCGCCGCGGTGTGCGCCGCGGCGGCCGAAATTGCCAGCTTGCCGAACCTGGTGCTGCGCGGCCTGATGGCCATTCCCGCGCGCGAGCGCGACTTTCACCGCCAGCGCGCGGCCTTTGCCCGCCTGCGGGAACTACGCGATGCCCTCAACGCGGAACGGGATCTCTCGCTGGACACCCTGTCCATGGGCATGACCGGCGACCTGGAGGCCGCCATTGCCGAGGGCGCCACCCTCGTGCGCGTGGGCACGGGGATCTTCGGGTCACGGACCGGGGACTAAATACATGTGCCGAATACCCGATCACCTGAAGATAACCGGATTACATCATCTGCCTGCCTCTCACCGGGGCGGCGTTCACGGACACGCGGCAAATACATCCCTGTACGCTCGACAGCCGGGGCCGCTCCGGGCCTCCTGCCCTCT
>JALTLF010000152.1:0-12338 GCA_027005735.1 Chromatiales bacterium
CACTCCGACATACAGCGTTCCATTCCTGCAACTGGCCAGCAGGTAGACACATGGTTGTTTCTCGAACATTGAGCTTTTCATCCTTCCATGGATTCCGGGCCTCGCTGCGCTCGCCCGGAATGACAAACAGATTCTCTCCGTGCCCTTTGTGCCCTCTGTGGTTAAAACAGCCTCGCCCCTCGCCATCCGGTCCGCGTTACTCTAAGCTGTTTCCGGGCCTCGCTGCGCTCGCCCGGAATGACAAAAAGATTCTCTCCGTGCCCTTTGTGCCCTCTGTGGTTAAAACAGCCTCGTCCCTCGCCATCCGGTCCGCGTTACTCTAAGCTGTTTCCGGGCCTCGCTGCGCTCGCCCGGCATGGCAGTGCCCCGCTAGGTCAGCATCGTAGCAAAGCGTTGCAACACCGCCGCGGCGACAGGGGTGTCGCTCACCGGCGCATGGCGCTGGGCGGCGGCGAGCCTGCCCTGCTCGGCATAGTGCGCCACGTAGGCGCGGGTCACCTCGGCGGAGAACTCGGGATGGAACTGCACGCCCCAGGCGCGCTCGCCGTAGCGGAAGGCATGATGGGGATCGCGTTCGGTGGTGGCGAGCAGCACGGCGCCCACGGGCAGGCGCATGACGCGTTGCTGGTGGCTGGTCTGCACCGGCATGGCGGGCGCGCCCGGGCCGAGCAGGGGATCGCCCGCGCCGGCCTCGCTCAGGGTGGCGATGACGGTGCCCACTTCCACGCCGGCGGGGTTGTCGGCCACCTCGCCGCCCAGCGCATGGGCCAGCAACTGGTGACCGAAACAGATCCCCAGCACCGGCGTCCCCCTTGCGGCGGCCTCGCCCAGCCAGTCACTGGCACGGGTGATCCAGCCGTGATGATCGGTCACCATGGCCGACGAGCCGGTAACGATGACGGCGTCGACGCTGCGCAGGGGCGGCAGCGGTGCATCGTCGGCGACATTGACGACTTCCGTCGCCACCATCTCGCCGAGGCCGTCCCGGATCCAGTCTTCGAAGTCCCCGAAGAGGGCATCGAGCTCCGGCAGCTTGCTGCCCGCCTTGAGGATGTGTATGCGTGCCGTCATTCCTCGTCGCGTGATTTTTCCGCCGCGGTGTTCTCGCGCAACATGTTCATAAACAGCTCGCCCTGCTCGCGCGCGTCATCCAGCGCCACGTGGGTGTGGGCCTGTTGCGAAAACCAGCGTTGCGGCAACCAGGTCTTGGCGCATTCGCGAAACGGGCGCCGGCGCATGCCCATGGCGTAGGAGCGCATGTCGATGCCGTGTTCGGAGAAGGGTCGCCGATCGGTGAAGTGGATCAGGTACCAGTAGATCCACATGAAGTCCCAGGTGGCCGGCCAGGCGACGAAGATGGGCAGACCCGGCAGGCCTTCCAGCCAGTCGGCGAACTCGTGCATGACTTCCGCCGGCGGCCGCGGGTTCTGCCGGCAGGCTTCCCAGGCCTCGGGAAACTTTTCCCACCACTCGGCCATGCGCGGGTGGGCCTCGGCGCCGGGCAGGGTCTCGAGGTTGGCGCTGAAGGTGGCCAGTTCCTCGCCGTCCGGGCCGTAGGCCACCGCGCCGAGGCTCAGCATGGAATGCGGTCCGGGAATGGGGCCGTCGGCCTCCATGTCTACGCTGACGTAGATTTCGGCTTGTTTCTTCGCCACGGCGGGCAACTCCTCGGGTGACTGGCCTGCAAGATACCACGAAGCCGCGCGCCGCGCGGGGGCGGCGCGGATAAAAAAACGGGCAGGACCTGCGCCCTGCCCGTCTCCGGGTCCTGCCCGTGCGCCGCGGCTACGCGGCCAGCTTCGCCTTGATGGCGTCGATGACGGCGTCGCTGGAGGTGGCGTTGACCGTCAGCAGCATGCCTTCCTTCGCGTAGAAGTCCACCAGCGGGGCGGTCTTCTCGTTGTAGGTCTCGAGGCGCTTGCTGATGGCCTCCTCGGTCTCGTCGTCGCGCTGGATGACCGGGCTGCCGCACTTGTCGCACACGCCTTCCTGCTTCGGCGGGTTGCTCTTGACGTTGTAGATGGCCTGGCAGTCGGAATTGGAACAGGTGCGACGCGTGGTGAGGCGGTCGAGGATCACCTCGCGGGGCACGTCGATGTTGACCGCCATGTCGAGGGTGATGTCCAGGCGCGCCAGCAGGTCCCTGAGGGCCTCGGCCTGGGGAATGGTGCGCGGGAAACCGTCGAGCAGGAAGCCCTGCTTGCAGTCGTCTTCCTGCAGACGATCTTCCATGATGCCCATGATGAGTTCGTCGGGCACCAGGTCGCCGGCCTTCATGAAGGCCTCGGCCTGCTTGCCCAGCTCGGTGCCGGCCTGAACCGCGCCGCGCAGGATATCGCCGGTGGAAATCTGGACGGAACCGTCCAGCTCGGTCAGCATCTTGGCCACGGTACCCTTGCCCGCGCCCGGTGCCCCTAACAAGATCAAACGCATAATCGTTCTCCAAATCCGCTTGTGTGCCAGTGTGGAATCACTTCCACCCAAATTCTCGTGGGGCGCATTTTGCACCTTGCGGGTTTGGCTTTCAATGACCGGGGCATTCACGCAGGCCAGGGACCGGCGGATCCGTTCCGACGGGGCTTGCCGAGCGCGGTGGAGCACCGCGCCCTCCTCACACCCGGGGACGGGCGCGCTGCCTAACCCACCGCCCGGTATCCCGTGGCGGCATGCCGGGCTTGCATACTTACTTACCAGTAGGTAAGCTCTTCCCTTTCATCCCGGGAGCCCGCCATGCCCGCCACCCAGCTCCGCGCCGCCAGCCCCACCGGTTCACGTACCGGTACCCGTGAGGCCATTCTCGCCCTGGCGCTGGATCTGCTCCAGGCGCGCGGCTTCAACGCCTTCTCCTATCAGCACATCGCCGACCGCCTGGGGATCCGCAAGGCCGCGGTCCACTACCATTTCCCCACCAAGGCCGATCTGGGCCTGGCGCTGGTGGCCCACTACCGGACGCAGTTCGAGGACTGGCGGGCAGCGCAGATGGAAAAGGGCGCCGGGCCCCTCGATCTGCTGCGCGGCTACATGGCCATTTCCCTGCATTTCCTGCGCGACGGGGGCAAGGCCTGCCCGCTGGGAGTACTGGAGGCGGAGTTTGCCTCCCTGCCCCCGCCGCTGCGCGAGGCCGTCACGGCGCTGGATACGGAGTTGCGGGAATTTCTCGCCGGCGTGCTGGAGGCCGGTCGAGGCGCGGGGATCTTCCGCTTCGACGGCCCGGCGGCGGACAAGGTGCTGGTGATCACCGCCAGCCTGCAGGGGGGGCTGCATATCGCCCGCGCCGCGGGTGCACGCAGTTTCACGCGCATGTTGCGCCAGCTGGAGCGCGACCTGGGGATCACGAACGACTGACAGGAGGTCCACATGGCAAGGACAGGGAAACGAAAACGCCGCTCCTCGGTGACCGATCAACCGCGGGTACGCCTGCTGCGCGTCGTCTTCCGCCTCGGCCGGCTGGCGCCGGGGCTGGCCGCGCGCCTCGCCGAGCGCGTCTGGTTCACCGTGCCCCGTTTTCCAACCCCACCACGCGAACGGGACGCCGAAGCCGGCGCGCGGGTGGATTTCATCGACAGCGACCTCGGTCCGTTGGCCGTCTATCAGTGGGGGGAGGCATCGGCCCCGCCGGTGCTCCTGCTGCACGGCTGGGCGGGACGCGCCACGCAGATGTACGCCTTCATCGAGCCCCTGCTCGCCGCGGGCTACCGCGCCGTCGCCCTCGACGCCCCGGCCCACGGGCGCAGTCCCGGCCGCCAGACCAATATCTTTGAAATCGTCCACGCGCTGGAACAGGTGGATACCCGCTTCGGCCCCTTCGCCGGCGCCATCGCCCATTCCTTCGGCGTGCCGTCCTGCATGCTGGCGCTCCATGAACAGCGCCTGCATTGCGCGCGCCTGGTGGGCATCAGCCCGCCCTTCGATCTGATCGGCATGCTGGACAAGTTCTGCGACATCCTCGACATCCCGCCCGCGGTCAAGGCCCGCATGCGGACGCGCATCGGCAACCGTCTCGGCGAACACGTCTGGCAACGCATCCGCGTGGATCAGGTGGCGCCGCAACTGCGCCAGCCGGCGCTGATCATTCATGATGAACGGGATCGCGAAGTGCCCATCGAGGAAGGACGCCGCACCGCCGCGGCATGGCCGGGGGCGGAACTGCTTGTCACGCGCGGGCATGGCCACCGGCGCATCCTGCGCGCGCCGGAGGTGACCGGCGCGGCCGTGGCATTCATTGCCGGGGCGGAAGAACGTCTCGCCAACGAGGCGGGGTGAACCCGCGCCGTTACAGGTCGACGAAGGCCCGCCGCTGCGTATCCAGGCGCGCCAAGGTACCGGTTTCCATGTCGTAGTACCAGCCATGGAGTTCCAGCGTGCCGGCGTCCAGCCGCTCGCGGTTCTCCCGGTAATAGCCTTCACGAAAGCGGTGATGGCCCTCGATGGGCCGATCAATCACGGACACGATTTACTTCTTGGAATCCAGTAAGTTAGCTTGCCTGCCCAAACACGGATCACCGCCCTGGGCGCGCGGAACCGCCGCTGCCCCACCCTGCCGGCCCTTAAACCCTGAAATCTCCCGAGAGGATAGTGCCAGACAGGCTAACGAAAAAGTCGATGATTTATCTTATACTGTTCGTATTTAACGAAACAAGTACCAAGGCCATGATCAATTACAAGCACCTGCACTATTTCTGGGTGGTGGCCCGCGAGGGCGGGATCTCGCGGGCCAGCGAGCGCCTGCACCTCACACCCCAGACCATCAGCGGCCAGCTCGGCCTGCTGGAGAAGCAACTGGGCGCGCCCCTGTTCAAGCGCGTGGGCCGCAACCTGGAACTCACCGAGACGGGCCGCCTGGTGCTGGGCTACGCCGACGAGATCTTCTCCCTGGGCGGCGAACTGGAACAGATGCTGCGCCAGTTGCCTGACGAGCGCCCGCTGCTGTTCAAGGTGGGCGTGGTGGACGTGGTGCCCAAGTCCATCGCCTACCGCCTGCTGGCGCCCGCCCTGCAACTGTCCGAGCCGGTACGCATCGTCTGCCGCGAGGGCAGTGTCGATACCCTGCTCGCCGAACTGGCGGTGCATCGCGTGGACCTCGTCATCGCCGACCAGCCCATTCCCCCCACCCTCAACGTGCGCGGCTTCAACCATGCGCTGGGCGACTGCGGCATCAGCTTTCTCGCCACGCCGCAACTCGCCGCAAGCCTGAAAGGCGCGTTCCCCCGCTCACTGGACGGCGCCCCGCTGCTCATGCCCGGCGAATCCACGGTCATGCGCGGCCGCCTGGAACAGTGGCTCAGCGACCAGCATGTATGCCCGCGCATCGTCGGCGAGTTCGACGACAGCGCGCTGATGAAGGCCTTCGGCCAGACCGGCGCGGGGATCTTCATTGCGCCCACGGCCATCGTCGGGGAAGTATGCCGACAGTACGACGTGGTGGCCGTCGGCGACACCGAGGCGGTGCGCGAGGATTTCTTCGCCATTTCCGTGGAACGCAAGATCTCCCATCCCGCGGTGGCGGCCATCACCGAAACCGCGCGCGAATGGCTGGTGCGCGACACGGCGCAACGCGAGGCACAAGGATAAGACTGGACATGAGGAAAAAGGCAGCCATGACTGAAAAGGAAACACGCACGGACGGCGAACGCGGGATCTTCAATGCGCCATGGGAGAAATCCTTCGACCGCATCCTCACGCCCTTCGAGGAATTCATCCACCGCCAGACCACCAGTGGTCTGCTGCTCATGGCCACCGCCATTCTCGCCCTCATCGCCGCCAACAGCGGTCTCGCCGCCACTTACCAGGGCTGGGTGAGCACGCCCATCGCCGTCAGCATCGGCGGCTGGCAACTTGAAAAGACCCTGCACCACTGGGTCAACGACGGGCTGATGACGCTGTTCTTTTTCGTCGTCGGCCTGGAACTGAAACGCGAGATCCTGGTGGGCGAGCTGGCGGTACCCCGCCAGGCGGCCCTGCCCATCGTCGCCGCCATCGGCGGCATGGTGCTGCCGGCGTTGATCTACTTTGCCATCAACCCCGAGGGCGACGCGCTGCGCGGCTGGGGCATCCCCATGGCCACCGACATCGCCTTTGCCATCGGCGCGCTGGTGCTGCTTGCAAGCCGGGTACCGAAGGCCCTGATCACCTTCCTCGTAGCGCTGGCCATCGTCGACGATCTCGGTGCGGTGGTGGTCATCGCCCTGTTCTACACCGATCAGCTGGTGTGGCAGAGCCTGGGCCTCGCCGCCGGCATCCTCGGCGCGCTCGTGGTGCTCAACCGCGCCGGCATCCGCCAGCCCCTGCCCTATTTCCTGCTCGGCACCGTGCTGTGGTTCGCCCTGTTAAAGTCGGGCGTACACGCGACGCTCGCCGGCGTGCTCACCGCCTTTACCATCCCCGCTTATCCCAAGTACGACCCGGCACGCTTCAGCGCGCTGGTGCGCGATCTCCTCGGGCGCTTCGAACGCGTCTACCAGCAGGACCGCAACATCATGACCAACCAGAACCTGCGTGCCGTGGTACAGACGCTGGAGAACGGCATCCACAAGGTGGAGACGCCCCTGCAACGCCTGGAACACGGCCTGCACATGCCGGTGGCCTTCCTGGTGATCCCGATCTTCGCCTTCATCAATGCCGGTATCCCCATCTCCCTCGACGGCATCGGCGCCACCCTCGGCCACCCGGTGACCCTCGGCGTGGTCGCCGGCCTGTTGTTGGGCAAGTTTCTCGGCATTACCGGCGCCTGCTGGCTGGCGCTCAAGCTCGGCGTCGCGCAACTGCCCCACGACACGCGCTTCTCCCAGATCGCCGGCGTCGCCCTGCTCGCCGGCATCGGTTTCACCATGGCCATCTTCATCGCCGAACTGGGCTTTGCCGCGCAGCCCGAATACCTGCTCATGGCCAAGACCGGCGTGCTGCTCGCCTCCCTGCTCGCCGGCGTCGGCGGCTACCTGTGGCTGTGGTGGGTGAGTGAACACAAGGCGAACACGGCCTCGTAAGCATGGCCTGGCTCGCCGACATCCTGATCCTGCTGGCGGCGGCGGTCATCGCCGTGCCCCTGTTCCAGTCGCTCAAGCTCGGCGCCATTCCCGGTTTTCTTGTCGCCGGGGTAGTGCTTGGCCCGTCGGTGCTCGGCTATATCGAGAACCCCGATGAAATCACTCACCTCGCCGAGCTCGGCGTGGTGCTGCTGCTATTCGTCATCGGCATCGAGATCAACCCGTCGCGTCTATGGAAGATGAAGGGCCTGGTGCTGGGACTGGGCAGCCTGCAGGTACTGATCACCGGCGCGGTGATCACGGTGATCAGCCAGGCCCTGCTCGACGTATCCTGGCGCATCGCCGTGCTCATCGGCCTGGCGCTGGCGCTGTCGTCCACCGCCTTCGTGCTGCAACTGCTCACCGAGAAGAAAATGCTCTATACCGAGTACGGACGACCCGCGGTGGCGGTACTGCTGTTGCAGGATCTCGCGGTGGTCCCCCTGCTCGCCTTCGTCGCCCTGCTGGCGACACCGGAGACCGGCGTCAGCGAAGACATCGCCGTGGCACTGGCCGAGGCGCTGGTGATCCTGACGCTCATCGTGCTGACGGCGCGCTACGTGCTCAATCCGGTGCTGAAACTGCTGGCGCGTTTCGGTTCGCCGGAGATCTTTACCGCCTCGGCCCTGCTGCTGGTGCTGGGTTCGGCGCAGGCCATGGAGAGCATCGGCCTGTCCATGGCCATGGGCGCCTTCGTCGCCGGCCTGCTCATCGCCGACTCGTCCTACCGGCACCAGATCATCGCCGAGATCGAACCCTTCCGCGGCCTGCTGCTGGGACTGTTCTTCATGACCATGGGCATGGCCATCAACCTGGAACTGTTCCGCGATGCGCCGTTGACCATCCTCGGTGTGGTGGCGGGACTGATGCTGGTGAAGTTTCTCGTCCTGTGGCCCCTGTCGCGCCTGTTCCGCATTCGCACGCGCAGTGCTGCCGCCGTCGCCCTGCTGCTGGCGCAAAGCGGTGAATTCGCGCTGGTGCTGTTCGCCCTCGCGCGCAGCTCGGGGCTCATGGACGACACGCTCTTCCAGCAACTGTTGCTCATCGTCATGCTCAGCATGCTGGCCACCCCCGCGCTGGACAAATTCGCCCTGCGGATCTTCGCCAGCGATGGCAGTGACATCGCCGCCGCGCCGGATACCACCGCCGATGAAACCCGAACCACGCGTCAGGCGATCATCCTCGCCGGCTTCGGTCGCATGGGGAAACGCATCGGCGCGATCCTCGATTCCCTGCATATCCCCTACGCCGCCATCGACAACAACCCCGCCGTCGTCGAGCGCGAACGGGCCGAAGGCAGGGCGGTCTATTTCGGCGACGCGCGGCGTCCCGAGGTTTTGCGCGTGGCGGGGATCGCTTCGGCGCCGCTGGTGATCGTCGCCATCGACGCCCAGGACGCCGCCGAACACGTGGTAGCGACACTGCACTCCGCCTTTCCCGCGGTACCGGTGTTCGCCCGCGGCCACGACCTCATCGCCTGCCATGAACTGCACGCCCTTGGCGCCCACTACACGGTGTCCGAGACCCTGGAAGCCAGCGCCGAACTGGCGCGCGCCGCCCTGCTGCACCTCGGCACCGACGCCGATGCCGTGGACCATGCCCTCGACGACTTCCGCAAGCACTACTACGACCGCATCCATCCCGAGCATCCCTCGGCCGGCGGGGCCTGAACGGCCTGGGGCGTCTCCCCCGGCGTTTGCACCGACGGCAGGCCCCCCCGCACAGTGGCCGGGGCGTTTTTTTCGTTCCATGGGTGGCGCGCCCCGCCGGAATGATGTATAAATTTACACTACTGGATAAACATCCAGTATTTCCCGGTATTTCCCGGTATTTCATGGCCAACTGGTTGAAATATGGACAGGCTCACCGCCCGACAGCAGGAAATCCTCGATTTCATCCGCGAGCGCATCGTCGCCACGGGGCTGCCGCCCACGCGCGCCGAGATCGCCCGGGCGCTGGGTTTCCGCTCGCCCAACGCCGCCGAGGGCCACCTGAAGGCGCTGGCGCGCAAGGGGGCCATCGAGCTCATCGCCGGCTCTTCGCGGGGGATCCGGCTCACGGCACCCGCTGGCCTGCCCGTGGTCGGCCGGGTGGCCGCCGGCGCCCCCATCCTCGCCCAGGAGCACATCGAGGAGACATGCCCCGTGGATCCCGGCCTGTTTCATCCCCGCGCCGACTACCTGCTGCGGGTGCGTGGCCAGAGCATGCGCGACATCGGCATCCTCGACGGCGACCTGCTGGCGGTACACCGCACGCCGGAGGTGGAGAACGGCCAGATCGTCGTCGCCCGCCTTGAGGACGAGGTCACCGTCAAGCGCTTCAAGCGACGCGGCGACAGCATTTCCCTGTTGCCCGAGAACCCGGACTACCAGCCCATCATCGTCGATCTCACTCACCAGAACCTGGTGATCGAGGGCGTCGCGGTGGGCGTCCTGCGCAATGGCTCGCTACGATGACGCTGGACGCCCTGTTACAACGCGCCGGGGTGTGGCGCGGGGGGGAGGCTTCCCTCCGCGCCCGGCACCGACCGGCACAGAGCATTCCCACCGGGCTGGCGCCGCTGGATGAACAACTGCCCGGCGGCGGCTGGCCGCTGGGCTGGCTCAGCGAGTTGCTGCTGCCCTGTTACGGTATCGGCGAGTTGCAACTGCTGCTGCCGGTGCTGGCGCAACTGAGCCGGCAGGAACGGCGCATCGTGTTCGTGGCGCCACCGTATATCCCGTACGCCCCTGCCCTGTGGCAGCAGGGGGTGCGACTTTCCCACGTGCTGCTGATCCACACCCACAAATCCCAGCAGCAACTTTGGGCCATGGAACAGGCCCTGCGCGCCGGGGTGTGTGGTGCAGTCCTTGGCTGGACCCACGCCCCGGATCCCCGCGTCCTGCGCCGCCTGCAACTGGCCGCCGAGGCCGGACAGAGCGCCGCCATCCTTTTTCGCCCCACGGAGGCCGCCAGGCACGCCTCCCCGGCCGGGTTGCGCATTGAACTGACGCCCGCTGTGAACGGTACCACGGTACACATTCGCAAACGCCGGGGAGGCTGGCACTATCGACCGGTAAGACTGCGACCCGCGCCGTCCCGCCGCCATGCAGTGGCTTAGCCTGTACTTCCCGCAACTGGCGCTGGACCACCGGCTGCGCGCCCACCACGACGATCCCGCGCGGGCCGAGCTCGCCCTCGCCATCAGCGAGATGCGCGGCCGCCGTGCCGTCATCCACAGTTGCACGGACACCGCGCGACGACAGGGCGTGGTGCCGGGCATGAGCACCAGCGCCGCGCGCAACCTGTGTCCCGAACTGCGGCTCCAGCCACTGGACGAAGCCCGGCAACAACAGGCGCTGGAACGCCTGGCCAGCCATGCCATGCAGTTCACCCCCGCCATCAGTCTCCAGCCGCCCGATGGCCTGCTCATGGAGATCGGCGCCTCCGCGGATCTGTTCGGCGGACTGGCCAGCCTGCACGCGCAGATCAGCGCCGCCGTCCACCAGCTCGGTTACCGGCACGTGGCGGCCCTCGCCCCCACGCCGCTGGCGGCCCGGTGGCTGAGTCGCGCCGGCGCCGCGCGCGTGATCACCGCGCCCGACCGGCTCGCCACCGCCCTGCGCGGCCTGCCGGTGGAGGTCATGGAACTGGACGAAAGGATCCTTGCCGCCCTGCGCGGCATGGGCCTGCATCGCATCGGCGACTGCCTGCGCCTGCCGCGCGACGAGGGCGGCCGCCGCCTGGGCACCGCCCTGTTCACCGCCCTCGACCGCGCCCTGGGAAAGCGTCCCGATCCCCGGCGCCCCTGGCTGCCGCCGAAACGGTTCAGCTCGCGGCTGATCCTGCCCGAGGCGGTCACCAGCAGCGAGCGCCTGTTGTTTGCCGCCCGCCGCCTGTTGACGGAACTGGTGGACTGCCTGCGCGCCGGCAACCTGGGCGTGCGCGAATTCGTCCTGCGCCTGGTGCACGACGGCGAAGGCCATACCGATCTGCCCCTGCAACTGGCCGGCACCACCCGCGACGCCGATCACCTGCTGCTGATGTTGCGCACGCGGCTGGAGCCCTTCCAACTGCCTGCGCCGGTGGCGGAAATCGTGCTGCGCGCCGAAACGCTCGTCGAACTCGCCGCGCGCAACCACGAACTGTTCCCCGGCCCGGAAGAAGCACAGGAAGACTGGCTACAACTGCTCAACCACCTGCGCATGCGCCTGGGCGACGATGCCGTGCAGGGTATCCATGCCGTGGCCGAGCATCGCCCGGAATACGCCTGGCAGGTCGCGCCGGCGCCCGCCCACGATCGTCCCCCCGGACTGCAACGTCCGCTGTGGCTGCTGGACAGGCCCCGTCCCCTGCAGGTCGTCCATCGCCGCCCCTGCCTCCACGGCCGGCTGGACATCCTTGCCGGGCCGGAACGCATCGAGGCGGGCTGGTGGGACGGTGGAGAGATCCGGCGCGACTACTACGTCATGTGCAACCCCGGCCAGCAGCAGTTCTGGGTCTTTCGCGCGCACGACCAGCCCGGCGCGTGGTACCTGCATGGCCTGTTTGCCTGAATTCAGTAACGAATAGCAAGGAGCGAGGAGCGAGTCTGTTTTAACCACAGAGGGCACAGAGGACACGGAGAAAATCCTTCCGGCATGTCGGGTGAGAGCCTGATGTCTGCAAACTGGTGAAAACTGGAACACGTATTTCAGTCCGCATGCTTGCTGGATTCCCGCCTGGCCGCTCCCGACATCCTGTCTCTTTCGGCACTTGTGCATCCCTGCACTTCGCGCGGGAATGACGGTGGAAAATCAGGGGCGAGGTTCGAGGGACGGGGGCTGAGGATTTTGATCCCCTCTCCCTTACCCTCTACCCCGCGGGACACCGAGGTCCCAGAGGGAGAGGGAACTGATATTACAAGTCTGTGTGGGAATGACGGCACGGATCTCGAAATAACGGTCCCCCCGCCCTCAGGGCGGGGGACAGGGGGCGGGGATCTGAACCTCGTCACCCACTACCCGTGGCTCGAAACTGTTTCCAGTTCCCGTAAAGGCGGGAGTCCCGTCTTCATGCTTGCGTAACTGGATTCCGAGTCTCGCGCATTTCGCAACGTGCTCGCCGGAAATGACAAAAGGATTTTCTCCCTGTCCTCCGTGCCCTCTGTGGTCAAGAGGTGTTCAACAGCGATGAACGACTACGCCGAGTTGCACTGTATCAGTAACTTCACCTTCCTGCGTGGAGCCTCGCATCCCGAGGAGCTGGTGGCCACCGCCGCCGCGCTGGGTTACGCGGCGCTGGCCATTACCGACGAGTGTTCGCTGGCCGGCATCGTACGCGCCCACGTGGCGGCGA
>JALTLF010000152.1:12438-16193 GCA_027005735.1 Chromatiales bacterium
ACCTTCCTGCGTGGAGCCTCGCATCCCGAGGAGCTGGTGGCCACCGCCGCCGCGCTGGGTTACGCGGCGCTGGCCATTACCGACGAGTGTTCGCTGGCCGGCATCGTACGCGCCCACGTGGCGGCGAAGGAGCACGGCCTGAAGCTGATCGTCGGCAGCGAGATCCATGTGACGGAAGGCCACCGGCTGGTCCTGCTGGCACCCGACGACACGGCCTATCGCCAGCTCTGCCGTCTCATCACGCGCGGACGGCGGCGCAGCGAGAAGGGCCGCTACCGTCTCCATCTCGCCGACATGGAGGAAGACATCGACCACTGCCTGCTGATCCTCATCCCCGGTGAAGCGCACGACGCCCTGCCGCTGGACTGGTTGCAGCGGCACCATCGCGGCCGCGCCTGGCTGGCGGCGCAGCGCCTGCTGCACAACGACGAGGAAACAAGGCTCGCGCAGCTGGCAGACCGCGCGCGGACACACGGCATCCCGCTGGTGGCCTGCGGCGATGTACACATGCATGTGCGTGAGCGCCGCGCCCTGCAGGACATCCTCACCGCCATCCGCCACAACACACCGCTGACGAAACTGGGTTACCGCCTGTTCGCCAACGGCGAGCGCCACCTGCGCCCACGCCGCACGCTGGCGCGCCTCTACCGCCGCGAATGGCTGGCGGAGAGCCTGCGCATCGCCGCGCGCTGCCACTTCGATCTCGACAGCCTGCGCTACGACTACCCCGACGACGTCACGCCGGACGGCATGGAGAGTCACGACTATCTGTGCCGACTCGTCGAGGCCGGCATGCAGGACCGCTGGCCCGCAGGGGCGCCGGCGAAGATCCGCCGACAGGTGGAGCACGAACTGGGCATCATTCGTGAACTGAACTACGCGCCCTACTTTCTCACCGTGCACGACATCATCCGCTTTGCCCGTTCACACGGCATCCTCTGCCAGGGGCGGGGCTCGGCGGCCAACTCGGCGGTATGTTACTGCCTTGGCATCACGGCGGTGGATCCCCAGCGCATGGACCTGCTGTTCGAGCGCTTCGTCTCCCGCGAGCGCAACGAACCGCCGGATATCGACGTGGACTTCGAGAGTGGCCGGCGCGAGGAAGTGATCCAGTACATCTACCGCAAGTACGGCCGCCGGCGCGCCGCGCTGGCCGCCACGCTGATCACCTACCGGCGCCGGAGCGCCCTGCGCGACGTGGGCAAGGCGCTGGGTTTCGAGGCCGCGCAGATCGAGGCCCTCAGCCGTGCGCTGGCCTGGTGGGACGAAACCCTGCCCGCGGATCGCGTGCGCGAGGCGGGACTGGATCCCGACAGGGAGGCCGTGCAGCGCCTGCTCCGTCACGCCGCCGAACTGCAGGGATTCCCCCGCCACCTGTCACAACACGTGGGCGGCTTCGTCATCACTCGCGGCGCCCTGTCGGATCGGGTGCCGGTGGAGAACGCCGCCATGCCCGAGCGCACGGTGATCCAGTGGGACAAGGACGATCTCGATGCCATGGGGATGCTCAAGATCGATTGCCTCGGTCTCGGCATGCTGGGCGCCATCCATGACTGTTTCGACCTGGTAGGCCGCCACCATGGCCGCCTGCTGTCGCTGGACAGCATCCCCGCCGACGATCCGGCGGTGTACGCCATGATCCAACGCGCCGATACCATCGGCGTGTTCCAGATAGAGTCCCGCGCGCAGATGAGCATGTTGCCGCGCCTGCGCCCGGCCTGCTACTACGACCTGGTGATCCAGATCGCCATCGTGCGCCCCGGCCCCATCCAGGGCGACATGGTGCATCCCTTCCTGAAACGCCGCCAGGGCAGGGAGCCGGTGAGCTATCCCGGCGAGGAAGTCCGCGCGGTGCTGGAACGCACCCTCGGGGTACCCATTTTCCAGGAACAGATCATCAAGCTCGCCATGGTGGCGGCGGGCTTCTCCGCCGGCGAGGCCGATCAACTGCGCCGCGCCATCGGCGCCTGGCGCAAGAAGGAGAAACTCGCCCACTTCCAGCAACGGCTGGTGGAGGGCATGCGCGCGCGGGGCTACAGCGAGGCCTTCGCCCGCCAGATCTGTCACCAGATCCAGGGCTTCGGCGAGTACGGTTTCCCCGAATCCCATGCCGCCGGCTTTGCCCTGCTCGCCTGGACCTCCGCCTGGCTCAAGTACCATTACCCTGCCGCCTTTGCCTGCGCCCTGCTGAACAACCAGCCCATGGGCTTCTACGCCCCCGCGCAACTGGTGAACGACGCCCGCCGCCACGGGGTCGCGGTGCGCCCGGTGGACGTACGCTACAGCGACGAGGACTGCACGCTGGAGGCCGGCGCGGACGGCACACCGGCGCTGCGCCTCGGTCTGCGCCTGGTGCGCGGCCTGTCGCGCCGGGGGATCGAAGCGCTCCTCGCCGCCCGCGCGCAACGGCCTTTCACGGATGGCGAGGATCTCTGCCGTCGCGCGGCGCTGGATCGCCGCGACCGCGAGGCGCTGGCCGCGGCCGATGCCCTGCGCGGTCTCGCCGGTCACCGCCACCGCGCACGCTGGGCGGTGCTGGGGGAAGTGTTGGGGGCGGAGCCCGCCGGCCCCCTCGTGCAACACGCCGAGGCCGGCAACGTCGTCCCCATGTTGCCGCGCCCCGGCGCGAGTGACGAGGTGGTATCCGACTACGTGAGCACCGGCCTGAGCCTGCGTCCCCACCCGCTGTGTTTTCTGCGCCGCCGGCTCGAGGACTACGGCGCCGTGCCCGCCGAACGGCTGCCGGAGATCGCCGGCGAGCGGTCGATCTGCGTGGCGGGCATCGTCATCACCCGCCAGCACCCATCCAGCGGCAAGGGCGTGATCTTTCTGACCCTCGAGGACGAGACCGGTTACGCCAACGTGGTGGTATGGCCGTCGCTGCTGGCACCCTACCGCCGCGCGATCCTGTCCGCGCGCCTGCTGGGCGTGCATGGTAAGCTGCAACGTGCCGATGGTGTCACGCACCTCGTTGCGCAACGGCTGGAGGATCTCAGCGAGCTGCTGGGAAGGCTGCAACCACAATCACGGGATTTTCGCTGAGTCAGACATGCGTTGCTTCATCGCCATCTACCCCGACGCCGATCTGCTCACGGCCCTGCAGGGGATCCGCCGGGAGCTGGCCGAGCGACCCCAGGCGCGAACACTGCGCTGGACGCCCGCCAACCGGCTTCACCTGACCCTCTGCTTCCTCGGCGATTTCGGTGACGCCCTGCTTGGCCCCATGACGGCACGCCTGCAGGAGTCCATCTCCGGGCTGGCACCCTTCGAGGTGCCGCTCGGCGGCGTGGCGCCCTTCCCCCAGCCGGACTCCGGGCTGCTGGCCGCGTGTTTCACCCACACTGCGGCGCTGGCGGAACTGCGCGGTACCGTGTGTCGGGTGCTCGATACCATGGAAGTGGACTATGACCGCAAGCCGCTGCTGCCGCACATCACCCTGGCGCGCGCACCCCGCCGCGGCGGGAAGCGCGACCTGTCAGGGCTGAGAATGCAGTGCGCGAAAGACACGCCGCCGCTGCGCGTGGAACGCATCGCCGTGGTGCGCAGCGTGCCCGTGGAGGGCGGCATGCACCACGAGACCGTTGCGACGGTGGCCCTGGTGGGAAAGGATTAAATACGTGTTCCGAATCCCCGATCAACTGAGAATAAGCGGATTGCCCTGTCTGCCTGTCTCTCGCCGGGGTGGTGTTTACGGACACGCGGTACATACGTCCCTGTACGCTCGACAGCCGCGGTCGCTCCGGACGTGGCCCAGG
>JALTLF010000153.1 GCA_027005735.1 Chromatiales bacterium
ATGGTGGTGGCCGTGGCGGGCCTCATGTGGGCCATCCGCAGTGGCCAGTTCGAGGACATGGAGGGGCCGGCCCATCGCATCCTCATGGACGACGACGATCCCCGCATCCCCGGCCGTGGCTCCGGGGAAGAGGGCGGCAAGCCCCCCCGGGAGGACGGGGAGGGCAAGGGCGCGCGCGGGGCCTGAGGGGGCAGGGCGCCGGCTTGAGGATGCTCGGCCTATATATTAGAATTTGCTAATTCACGCTCCGGGCCCGCTGGCCGATGGAGTGTCGTACTGACTGCTGGAGAGATCGCCATGAAAGAAATGTTCACCTTTCAGAACTTCCCCATGTTCATCATCGTCGCCCTCGTGGTCGTGGCCTGGGCCTCCTTCCTGAGCGTGCTCTTCTTCGGCTGAGCGTCGCCCCACGGTGGGCGAGCGGCGCCTCCCGCGCCGCGTCCTTCTCACTCCTTCTCACCCCTTACCCCCCTGGCGCACTCGTCGGGGACGCCGTCCATGGGCCTGTCAGCCGGCCCGGCCTAAAGTTTCCCGTCCCCCTGTCGTTAACCCTATAGATTTCCAAGGAAATTCAGGGGTTTTCAGAAAAATGGGATGGATTCCCGCAACAGCCCGGCGCATCGCCATGCTGGCGTTGGCGCTGCTCGTCCTGCTGCCGGTCTGCACGTCGGCGGCGGTCACCGATCTGCGCGTGGCCATTGACGTCTCCGGCAGCATGAAACACAACGATCCGCGCAAGCTGCGCACCCCGGCCCTGCGCCTGCTGGTGGGGCTCATCCCCGAGGGTCAGCGCGCCGGCGTGTGGACCTTCGGCCGCTACGTCAACATGCAGGTCAGGTACGGGCGCGTGGATGCCCGCTGGAAGGCACTGGCGCGGGCCGAGGCCGAGCGCATCCACTCGCGCGGGCTGTTCACCAATATCGAGGAGGTGCTCAAGAAGGCCAGTTTCGGCTGGCAGCGCCCCGATCCCCGCTTTCGCCGCCACCTGCTGCTGCTCACCGACGGCATGGTGGATATCAGCAAGGACCCGGCGGTCAATCGCGCCTCCCGCGCGCGCATCCTCAGGGAGATCCTGCCGCGCCTGAAGCGTGCCGGGGTACAGGTGCACACCATTGCCCTGTCCGCCAATGCCGATCTGGAACTGCTCGCTACCCTGTCGCGGGCCACCGGCGGCTGGCACGAGCAGGTGGCGGACGCCGACGGCCTGCAGCGCGTGTTCCTGCGCCTGTTCGAAAAGGCCTCGCCCATGGATAACCTGCCGCTGGACGGCAACCGCTTTCGGGTGGACAACAGCGTCACCGACATGACCCTGCTGGTGTTCCGCAAGCCGGGCAGCACGCCCACCGCCCTGCGCACCCCCCAGGGCGGGACCTGGTCGGCGGCCACCCACCCCGCCTCGGTGAAGTGGTTCGAGGAACAGGGTTTCGATCTCGTGACCGTCAAGCAACCCCCCGCTGGTGAATGGCTGCTGCAGGCCCAGGTGGATCCCGACAACCGCGTCATGGTGCTCACCAACCTGCGCCTGCAGCTGGAACCCCTGCCCAATGTGCTCCTGCCCGGGGACCGCTTCGTGGTGCAGGCTTCGCTGGTGCAGAAGGGCAAGCGCATCACCAGCGGGGGCTTTCTCAGGCTGGTGCGCTTCGGCATGGAACTGGAACCCCCTGCCGGCGCATCGCGCCCGCTGGCCCTGAAGGACGACGGTCGGGCGCCGGATCGGCGCGCCGCGGACGGCATCTACAGCGGGACCCTGGGCGGGCGCATCCAGAGCGGCGTGCATGAGATCATCGTGCGTGCGCGCGGCGCCACCTTCGAGCGTCTGCAACGCCACCTGGTACAGGTCTTCGACACCGCCGCGCGCATCGAGGTCTCGAAACAGGCCGATGGCCGCTACCGCCTGCGCGTGGAACCCCACCCCGGCCTGTTACTGCCCGGTTCCATCGCCGTCAGCGCCCTGCGCGGTGACGGCTCGCCCGTCACCTTCACCCGCCGGGGAGAGGCCTGGGAGGCCGTACTGGCCCATCCCGCCGCCGGCGAGGTGGTGGGCGTGGAGATCCGCGGCCAGCGCCACGACGGCCGTGAACTGGTGATGAGTTCGGATCACCCCCTCACCGGCGGCGCGCCGGCCCCGGCTCCGGCACCGACGCCGCCGGGACCCGATACCGACGCGGCGGCGGAACATGCGCCGGAAACGCCGCCCGACGAGGTCGAGGCGGTCGAGGCGGAAGCGGAGGAGGGGGCCGACTGGCTGACCGTGGCCATCTACGTGCTGGTCGCCAACGTGGTCCTGTTCGGCGGGGGCTTCGGCGGCTGGTTCCTGTGGCGGCGCCTGCGGCGCGGCAAGCAGGCCGAGGAAGACGCGGAGGTGGAGGTATGAATCCCTTTTCCACCAGCGGGATCGTACTCATGGCCGAGGCGGTGGTGGTGCTCGGCAGCATCATCGTCGTCTATCTCTTTCTGGCCGCACGCCGACGGCGTGGCGAACGCGAGCTGGTCAGGAAAGTGGTGAAAACCTTTCGTGCCCAGGAAGCGGCGAGGAGAGAAGTCCTGGAAGGTGTGTTGCGCGACGGCTGCGGCCACGAGGACGAAGACATCGCCAGCATTTGCGAGGACTTCAGCGGCCGGGAGAAGGCCCTCTACAACAGCGTCATGCGCATGTACCTCGGCAGGGATCGCAAGGCCATCAGCGGGCTCGATGACCGGGTACAGTCCATCGTGCGCGGTTACCAGAAACTGGTGATGCACGAGCCCACCGACGACAGCGCCGCGGAACGGGGTGCCGGCCAGTTGCCCTATACCCAGTTGCGCAAGGAGAACGAGGCCCTCAAGAGTGAGCTGGAGGGCCTGCGCAAGGAACTGCGGGAGACGAAGCTCACCGCCGAGAACATCATGAAGGAATACGCCACCATGTATGCGGGCGGTGAGCGCGAAGGCGAGCTGCAGGTGCGCGAGGAACTGAAGAAACTGCGCGAACGCGACTGGACCGGCGAGGGCGAGGGTGACGGCGAGAACGTGCCGACGCTGGAGAACGGCGGCGATGCCGAGGAGTTCTCCACCGACGACAACGAGAACGAATCGACGGCGCCCTGAGGACGCCACCGGCCGGCGGGAGGGAGAAACGGCGAGCTGTCGTCGCCGCGCCGGCGCTCAGGCGGCGACCGCGGCCCTGAGCTTGCGGATGGCGTTGGCCTCCAGCTGGCGAATGCGCTCGGCGGAGACGCCGTATTCCCCGGCCAGCTCCTGCAGGGTGGTCTTCGATTCCGCCAGCCAGCGCTTGCTGATGATGTCGCGGCTGCGCTCGTCCAGTTCCGCCAGGGCGGCATGGAGCTGCTCACGCTGGAAATCCGCCCACTCGCCCTCTTCGATCAGGGCGTCAGGCCCATCGTCCGTGGCCTGGGCCAGCCAGCCGGCGGGCGCCGGGGTGCTGTGATCGTCGTCATCGTCCCCCTCGCGGCCGTCGAAGCCGATGTCGTGACCGCTGAGGCGCGACTCCATCTCCAGCACGTCGCGACTGGTGACGCCGAGGTCCCGGGCCACTGTTTCCACTTCTTCCCGATTCAGCCAGCCCAGGCGCTTCTTGGCGCTGCGCAGGTTGAAGAACAGCTTGCGCTGGGCCTTGGTGGTGGCGATCTTGACGATACGCCAGTTACGCAGGATGTACTCGTGGATCTCGGCGCGGATCCAGTGCACCGCAAAGGAGATCAGGCGCACACCCACCGCCGGATCGAAGCGCTTGACGGCCTTCATGAGGCCGATGTTGCCTTCCTGGATGAGATCGGCCTGCGGCAGGCCGTAGCCGCTGTAGCCGCGGGCGACGTGAACCACGAAACGCAGGTTGGACAGTACCAGCTGCTGGGCGGCGGCGAGGTCCTCGTGCTGGCGATAGCGCTCGGCCAGCGACTTCTCTTCCTCGGCGCTCAGCACCGGCACGCTGGCCACCGCCTGGATATAGGATTCCAGGCTGCCCGTGGGTACCGGCAATTGCAGATTGATGCCCTTGTTCATGCTTGGTGGATCCCCCTTTTCCTGATGTCCGAATATTAGCACTCGGACCGTTAGAGTGCCAAGACGGAAAAAGGTTCCCGGCCATGTGGAAATTGATCAAGGTCAAAAAACCTTTCAATTACATGGGCTTAGTGAGGGCTGTGGCGGTCAGTCGCCCATGGGCGAGGGCAGGATCTCCGTGCCAAGGTGCACATGGACGCGGTCGCGGCCGGCCTCCTTGGCGCTGTAGAGGGCTTCGTCGGCGGCGGCGATGAGGCGCGTGAGCCCGGCGCCCTCGTGGTCGGCATTACTGGCCAGGCCGATGCTGATGGTGACGCGCACCTTGGCCGGGCGCAGGTCGCGCACCTTGCGGCGCAGGCCCTCGGCGCGGGCCAGCATCTCCTCGCCGGGGGCGCGGGGCACGATGACGCAGAACTCCTCGCCGCCGAAGCGCACCACCATGCTGTCGGCGAACTCGGCGTTGAGCAGCTCGCCCAGCCCGGCGAGCACGTGGTCGCCGGTGATATGTCCCAGCTCGTCGTTGATCTGCTTGAAGTGATCGATATCGATGATCATGGCGCAGGCCGGCTGGTTGTCGGGGTCGCGCAGATAGTCCTCGCCGTGGTCCACCAGGTAGCGCTTGGAGCGCACCCCGGTGAGGCTGTCGGTGGCGGCCAGCCAGCGCATGGCCTCGGCCTGTTCCTTGAGGGCGTCGTACTGGTGCTTGATGAGCAGCAGGGCGCGCACGCGGGCGATGAGGATCTCCTCGACGATGGGCTTGGCGACGAAGTCGTTGGCGCCGGCGTGAAAGACCTCCACCTGGGTCTGGTGATCGTCGGTGCCGGTGATCACCAGCAGCGGCAGTTCCTGTTGCGAGAGATGCAGCTTGGCGCGCACCGCGTGCAGCAGGTCGCCGCCGGTGAGCTTGCCCTTGAGATAGAAGTCGGAAATGATCAGGTCGTAGCCTCCCGACTCGGACTCGGTGACGCCGCTGCTCAGGCCCTCCAGGGCCGCCAGCGCGGTCTCCGCGGAGGTGTGGTGATCCACGTGCAGGCCGTGGCGTTCCAGCATCTCGCGGGTCACGGCGGCGGCGGTGCGGCTGTCCTCGACGAAGAGGATGCGCCCCACCAGTCCCGAGTTGCGGGTGATGAAGGACTTGATGAAGCCGCCGAAGGCCTTGTAGCCCTTTGACTTGTCGAAGTAGTCGGTGACACCGGCCTCGAAGCCCTCGCGCAACAGGCGGTCGTCGGCGTCGCCGGAGACGACGATGATGGGCGTGTAGTGGTGCTGGCGCGACTTGCGCAGGCGCCGGCTGAGATCCAGCCCGTCCATGTCCGGCAGCAGCAGGGCGGTGGTGACGAGGTCGAACTGCGACTCCTCCATGCGCGCCAGCGCCGCCTCGCCGCTGTCGCAGGCCTCCACCTCGGCATTCTCGATCTCCTGGCAGAGGATGCGGGTGAGGATGGAACGCGTGACCGCCGAGCCATCGACGACCATTATGCGGGTGGGTGTGCTGCTCATGGCTGAAGGATATACCGCGCCGGGCGGCCAGTGTCTGTGTTCATGATTCCGGTCTCGGGGCCCGCCGCCCAAATGGCCGACGGTATGCCTGTTCCCTGTGTCATTGTATCGGTCCCTTTCCCTGAAGATTGAGCGGTTTTTACCTGTCCGCGCGCGTCATACATCGGCTAGCGGGGCTCGATGGCGCGCAGGTGGCGGCCCACCGCCAGCCACGAGCCGGCCAGCCCCAGCAGGATCCCGCCGCCCAGCAGCAGGCCCACGGTGGCCGCGTCCGGCCCCTGCAGGCTGAAGCTGCTCTGGTAGAGGCCCGCCAGCTCGGTGATGGGCCCGTCGAGGGCGATGACCGCGGCGCCGACGAGGACCAGGCCGAGGATCCCCCCCAGCAGACCATACCAGAAACCGCTGTAGAGGAAGGGACGCCGGATGAAGGCGTCCGTGCCGCCGATGAGCTTGATGATGACGATCTCGTCGCGGCGGTTCTGGATGGCGAGGCGAATGGTGTTGCCCACCACGAGGATCACCCCCAGCGCCAGCAACAGGCCGAGCACCGCCACGGTGCGTTCGACGATGGCCATGATGGCGTAGAGGCGCTGGATCCACTGCATGTCCAGTTGCGCCAGATCCACCGCGGGAAGGGCGCGCAGGCGCCCGAGCAGCGCCTCGGTGGCCGCGGGGCTGGCATGCAGCAGGCCGGGGCTCACCACGATGACGGCCGGCAGGGGATTCTCGTCCAGCGCCGCCAGTGCCTCGCCGAAGCCCGACAGGCGCTGGAACTCGGCCAGCGCCGCCTCGCGGGAGATGTACTCGGCGCCCGCCACCTCCGGCAGCTTGCGGATCTGCGCCAGCAGGGCCTCGGCCTCGCCCTCGCTGGTGTCTTCCCTGAGGAACAGGGAGATCTGCGCCGCGCCCTCCCAGCCGCCGCTCAACTGTTGCAGGTTCTGCAACAGCAGGTGCAGGCCGGTGGGCAGGGCCAGGGCGATGCCAATGACCGCCGCGGTCATGAGGGTGGACACCGGCGTGCGCGCCAGGCGCCCGAGGCTGCCGAAGAAGACCTGCGCGTGGCGCAGCAGCCAGGTGCGCAGCCGCGTGGCGAGGCGGGAATCGGCGGGGCGCGCGCGCTCGCGCAGCAGCAGGCGGTCGTTGGCTTCCTGGTTCATGCCGCCGCCCCCGCGCCGGTATCCCCCACCAGGCGGCCGTCTTTCAGGGTGAGCATGCGCCGGCCCATGCGCGAGATGAGGTCGAGATCGTGGCTCGCCACCAGCACGGTGACGCCGACCCCGTTGAACTGCTCGAACAGGGCCATGATCTCGGCGGACAGCTCCGGGTCGAGGTTGCCGGTGGGCTCGTCGGCGAGCAGCAATGGCGGCTTGGTGACGATGGCGCGGGCGATCCCCACGCGTTGCTGTTCACCACCGGAGAGGGTCACGGGGTAGGCCTTCTCGCGCCTGAGCAGGTCCACCTTGTCCAGCGCCGCGCGCACGCGCCGGCCAATCTCCCGTTCCGGGAAGCCCTCGATGATGAGCGGCAGGGCGACGTTGTCGAACACCGTGCGGTCATAGAGCAGGCGATGGTCCTGAAAGATGATGCCGATGTCGCGGCGCACGTAGGGGATGCGCCGGCGGGGCACCTTGGCGAGGTTCTGGCCGTTGATGATCACCTGGCCGCGGGTGGCGTGTTCCAGCAGGGCGATGAGTTTCAGCAGGGTGCTCTTGCCGGCGCCGGAATGGCCGGTGAGAAAGGCCATCTCCCCCGGCGCCATGTGAAAGCTCACTTCACTGAGGGCGTCGTTGGTGCCGGGGTAACGCTTGGTGACCTTGGTGAAGCGGATCATGGCGTGGCGTTCGGATCCCTCTCGCCCTGCGCATCGAACAGGGCGTCGATGAATTCCCCGGCATCGAAGGGTCGCAGATCCTCGATGCCCTCGCCCACGCCGACGAAACGAATGGGCAGGCGGAGGCGATCGGCGATGGCAAAGATGATGCCGCCCCTGGCGGTGCCGTCGAGCTTGGTCAGCGTGATGCCGGTGACGCCCACGGCCTCGTGGAACTGCGTTGCCTGGGACAGCGCATTCTGGCCGGTGCCGGCATCGATGACCAGCATGGTCTCGTGCGGCGCCGACGGATCCAGCTTGCCCATGACGCGCTTGACCTTCTTCAACTCGTCCATGAGATTGGCCTGGGTATGCAGGCGCCCGGCGGTATCGGCAATCAGCACGTCGACCCCTTTCGCCCGCGCCGACTCCAGCGCATCGTAGATCACCGAGGCGCTGTCGGCGCCGGTCTGTTGCGCCACCACCGGCACCCCATTGCGTTCGCCCCACTTCTGCAACTGCTCCACCGCCGCGGCGCGAAAGGTATCGCCGGCGGCGAGCATCACCGACAGGCCCTGCGACTGGAGCTGGCGCGCCAGCTTGCCGATGGTGGTGGTCTTGCCGGCGCCGTTGACGCCCACCATGAGAATGACGAAGGGTTTCTTCGTGGTATCGATCTCCAGCGGCCGGGCGCAGGGTTCGAGGATGGCGGCCAGCTTGTCGCGCAGGGCGGCGAGCACGGCGTCGCTGTCGGCGAGTTCATTGCGCGAGATCTCGCTGGTGAGTTCGTCGATGAGGCGCGTGGTGGTCTCCACGCCGATATCGGCGCCCACCAGCAGCATCTCCAGTTCCTCGAGCATGTCCTCGTCGAGCTGCCTGCGGCCGCCGAAGAGTTTGGCCAGACCTTCACCCAGATTGCCGCGCGTGCGCGTTAATCCCCTGCGTAGTCGCTCGACGAGGCCGGGATTGTCGCCGGCGGCTTTTTTGAAACCAAACATGCGGAATACGGTCACAACTCGTTGTCTGTGGCCCTGCCGCCCGCCGTGTCGGCGCGATCCGGGCCGTGGAATGCGCTATCCTACCATTCCAGCGGAGGCAGGGGCAGGTCCACGAGCACCATCTCGTGTCTGCCTGCCGTCCTTGAACAGGAGAAACACAACAAGATGAAAACTTCTCGACAAGCGCCCGCGCCACGCGGGCCGGCGCCGTGGCCGGGCATGTTGCCCCTCGTGCTGGCGGCGCTCCTGCTGGTGCTGCCGGCGGGCGCCGCGCCGGCTTCCGGTTCCCCCGTGCACGAATACATGCTGGACAATGGCCTCAAGCTGCTGGTGCGCGAGGATCACCGCGCCCCGGTGGTGGTCTCGCAGATCTGGTACAAGGTGGGCGGCAGCAACGAGCATAGCGGCATCACCGGGATCTCCCACGTGCTGGAGCACATGATGTTCAAGGGCACGGCGAAGATCCCGCCGGGGAAGTTCTCGAAGATCATCGCCGCCAACGGCGGCCAGGACAATGCCTTCACCGGCAAGGACTACACCGCCTACTTCCAGCAACTGGAGCGCAGCCGCCTGGCGGTGAGTTTCGAGCTGGAGGCCGACCGCATGCTCAACCTTACCCTGCCGGAAGACGAATTCATGAAGGAACGCCAGGTGGTCATCGAGGAACGCCGCCTGCGCACCGAGGACCGCCCGCGAGCACTCACTTATGAGCAGTTCAATGCCGTGGCCTTCCTCAACAGCCCCTACAAGAACCCCATCATCGGCTGGCGCGACGATCTCGACAGCCTCACCGTGGCGGACCTGCGCGACTGGTACCAGCGCTGGTACACGCCCAATAACGCCACCCTCGTGGTGGTGGGCGACGTGGTGCCCGACGAGGTCCATGCCCTGGCGCAGCAGCACTTCGGCAGCCTGCCGAAGCGCCCGGTGCCGCCGGTCAAGCCGCGCCGAGAAACCCCGCAGCAGGGCATGCGCCGCATCACGGTGCGCGCCCACGCGCAGTTGCCCTATCTGCTCATGGGCTACAAGGTGCCGGTGCTGAAGACCGCCGCCGAGGAATGGGAGGCCTACGCGCTGGAAGTGCTCGCCGGGGTGCTCGCCGGTGGCGAGAGCGCGCGTTTCCCGCGTCGCATCGTGCGCGAGCAGCAGCTCGCCGCCGGCGTCGACGTGGGCTACAACCTCTGGGGTCGCTACAGCGATCTCTTCCTCGTCGACGCCACGCCCTCCGAGGGACAGACGGCGGCAGGCGTGGAGGCCGCCATTCGTGCCGAGATCACCCGCCTGCAGAACGAACTGGTGAGCGAGGAAGAACTGCGGCGCGTCAAGGCGCAGGTCATCGCCCAGTCCGTGTACGAGCGGGATTCGGTGTTCTACCAGGCCATGCAGCTCGGCCAGCTCGAGACCGTCGGCCTTGGCTGGCAGCGCGCCGACGAGTACGTTGACCGCGTGCGCGCCGTGACCCGTGAACAACTGCAACAGGTGGCGAAGAAGTATCTCGTCGATGACGGCCTCACGGTGGCCGTGCTCGAACCCCTGCCCGTCGCAGGGGCACAGGCCGGGGGAGAATAGCCATGGCAGTGAACACGCAACGACTGAAGTACGTCCTCGTCCTCGTCCTGGCGGCCGTCGTCGCCGTCGCCTTGCTGTGGCAGCGCACCGGCGAGGAAGGCCCGCCGCCGGAGCAGGGCAGCATCAACGGCGTCGCCATCCAGCAATGGACCACGGAGAAGGGCGCGCGCGTGCTGTTCGTGCCCACGCCGCAGTTGCCCATGGTGGACATTCGCATTCTCTTCGATGCCGGCAGCGCGCGTGACGGCGATGCCTCGGGGCTTGCGCGCCTGACCAGCATCCTGCTCGATCACGGCGCCGGCGAGTGGGACACCAACACCATCGCCGCGCGCTTCGAGGACGTGGGGGCGCAGTTCGGCACCGGCGCGCGGCGCGACATGGCCAGCGTCAGCCTGCGCAGCCTCACCGAGCCCGAACTGCTGGAGCAGGCGCTCGCCACCATGCAGGCGGTCCTGCAGCAACCGCGTTTCGAGGAAAGCGAACTGGAGCGCGAGCGCCGGCGCATGCTCATCGGCCTGCAGAACGAGTTGCAGTCGCCGGCGAGCATTGCCGAGCGCCGTTTCTACGCCACGCTCTACGGCACACACCCTTATGCCGCCATGCCGAGCGGCACGCCCGAGACTGTCGGCGCCCTGACGGTGAAACAGGTGCGCGACTTCTACCGGCGCTATTACGTGGCGCGCAACGCCACCGTGGCCATCGTCGGCGCGCTGGACCGCGAGCAGGCCGAGTCCATTGCCGCGCGTCTCATGGACGGCCTGGCGGAAGGCGAGGCGGCGCCGGCCCTGCCGACACCCCCGCCGCTGGACGAGGCCGTGGCCGGGGAGACGATCCACGTCGCCTATCCCTCGGCGCAGTCGCACATTCGCATGGGCGCCCTCGGCGTCTTCCGCGGCGATCCCGACTACTTCCCCCTCTACGTGGGCAACCACATCCTCGGCGGCAGCGGTTTCAGCTCACGCATCGTGGAGGAAATCCGCGAGGAACGCGGGCTCGCCTACAGCAGTTACAGCTATTTCCTGCCCATGCGCGTGCCCGGTCCCTTCGTCGTCGGCATGCAGACCCGCGATGACCAGACCGGCGAGGCGCTGGCATTGCTGAAAAAGACCATCACCGATTTCGTCGCCCAGGGGCCAACACCGGAGGAACTGGCCCACGCGAAGAAGAACATCACCGGCGGTTTTCCCCTGCGCGTGGACTCCAACAGCGACATCGTGGGCTACATCGGCATGATCGGTTTCTACAGGCTGCCGCTGGACTACCTGCAGACCTTCAACGAAAAGGTCGAGGCCGTCACCCTGGCGCAGATCCGCGATGCCTTCGGCCGCCGCGTGGACGTCGCCGGCATGGCGACGGTGGTGGTGGGCAAGACGGCGCCGACGCCCCCGCCGGCCGCCGAGCCCGGGGAAGCCGCACCCGCGCCCGCGCCACCGGCGCCCGAACCCGAGCCGGCACCGCTCCCCGCCCAGCCGTCACCCCAGGGATCGGGCGGCGACTGAAGGCCATGGCATCGGGTGGCGGACGCAACCGCTTGCGCATCATCGGCGGGCGCTGGCGGGGACGCCGCCTGGCCTTCCCGCCCCGGCCCGCCTTGCGTCCCACGCCGGACCGCGTGCGCGAGACCCTGTTCAACTGGCTCATGTCGATCATCGACGGCGCGCGTTGCCTCGATCTCTTCGCCGGCAGCGGTGTGCTGGGCATGGAGGCCCTCTCGCGCGGCGCGGCGCAGGTGGTCTTCGTGGAGCGCGATCCTGCCTGCTGCGCCGCCCTGCGCGACAATCTCGCCCTGCTGGATGCCGAGGGCGGCGAGGTGGTGCAGGCCGATGTCCTGGGCTTCCTCGCGGGCGCGCCGCAGCGCCAGGACATCGTCTTCGTCGATCCGCCCTACCACGCTGGCCTGCTCGGCCCGGCCTGCGAGCGCCTCGACAGCGGCTGGGTGGGGGCCGGAAGCCTTATATATATGGAACGCGCCGCCGACGAGCCGCCGCCACCCCTGCCGGCGGGCTGGCGGGTGCACCGGGAGAAGCGCGCCGGGCAGGTGGTCTATGCCCTGCTGGCGGTGGATGGCGCCGCCTGAGGCCCGCCCGCCTGTTCCTCGCCGCGCCGGCAGGCTACACTGGGGCCACGCGGGCGCCCGCCCCCTGTCACGGACACGAGCATGAAGATCGCCATCTATCCCGGGACCTTCGACCCCATCACCAACGGCCACAGCGACCTGGTGCAGCGCGCCGCACGGCTCTTCGACCGCGTCATCGTCGCCATCGCCACCGGCGCGGGCAAGGCGCCCGAGTTCAGCATCGAAGAGCGCCTCGCCCTGGCCACCGAGGTGCTCGCGCCCATGGAGGGCGTGGTGGTGCGCGCCTTCGACACCCTGCTGGTGGACTTTGCGCGCGAGTGCGGCGCCGGCGTCATCCTGCGCGGGTTGCGCGCCGTATCCGACTTCGAGTACGAGTTCCAGCTCGCCAGCATGAACCGCCACCTGTCCCCCGAGGTGGAAACCCTGTTTCTGACCCCGGCGGAGGAATACGCCTACATCTCCTCCAGCCTGGTGCGGGAAATCGCCGCCCTCGGCGGCGACGTCTCGCCCTTCGTCCACGAGAAAGTGGTGGCTGCACTGAAGCGGCATCTGGGGTAGAATGCGCCGCCCCGAGTAGTTGCCGTAGCGAGCCGGAGTACCTGCCGTGTCCCTGATGATCACCGACGAATGCATCAACTGCGATGTCTGCGAGCCGGAGTGCCCCAACAGCGCCATCTCCCAGGGCGAGGAGATCTACGAGATCGATCCCAACCTGTGTACCGAGTGCGTCGGCCACTTCGACGAACCCCAGTGCGTGGACGTCTGCCCGGTGGACTGTATCCCCAAGGATCCCAACAACGTCGAAGACCACGACACCCTGATGCGCAAGTACGAGGCCCTCATGCAGCGCAGCGCCTGAGGCCCTCCCGGGCTCGGGTGCACCCCCTGAACACGTCGCCGCTCCCGAGATATCAGTCCTCTCTACCCCTGCGGGGCAGGATGAGGGGATCAAAAGCCGGCACGCTCCCATCTTGCACTTCGCGCCGGTACTGCCAGGGTGACCCTTTGCCGATCACCCGGGCGCAGCCCCCAGGCCGGATCCCGCTTCGCCTCATCCCGGCGACACGCCCGCCGATCCCCAAAATTTCGGTCCCTTCCCCCTCCGGGGGACGGCTACAGGGAGAAGGTGAGACCGGCGGTCGAGAGGCTGGCCTGGGCCATGTAGCCGTTAGAGCGAAGCAGGATGCCCGAGCCGAAGGACAGGATGAGGGGATCGGATCCCTTAAGCTGCGAATCCCTTTCCTGCCACGACTCCTTGCTGATAAGGTAAAACCCTCGCCGACCACGCAAAGGAACCGCCATGGGCCGCTACACCCAGCTGCTGACATTGATCGTCCTGCTCGTCGCGGTGGTCGCCATCAAGCTGTCCATGGCGCCGGCGCCCGAGCCCCACGCCGCGCACCCCCGCCAGGCCGCCGTGGCCAGCGCCCACCCCATGGCCACCGAGGCCGGCCTGGACATCCTCGCCGCCGGTGGCAATGCCTTCGACGCCGCCGTCGCCGTGAGCGCCACCCTTGCGGTGGTGGAACCCTACAGCTCCGGCATGGGCGGCGGCGGCTTCTGGTTGCTGCACCGCGCCAGCGATGCCCACACCGTCATGATCGACGGGCGCGAGCGCGCGCCCCTGGCCGCCCACCGCGACATGTACCTCGACGCCGATGGCAGGGTGATCCCGGGCCTGTCGGTGGACGGCCCCCTGGCCGCCGGGATCCCCGGCCAGGCCGCGGCGCTGGTCCACCTTGCCGAGCGCTACGGCCGCCTGCCGCTGAAGCAGACCCTCGCGCCGGCCATTGCCGCCGCGCGCAAGGGCTTTCCCGTCACGCCCCACTACCGGCGCATGGCGCAGTTCCGTCTCGAGGCCCTGCGGGCCTCGCCCGAGGCCGCCGCCATCTTCCTGCACGACAACGAGGTCCCGCCGCTGGGTCATGTCATCCGCCAGCCCGATCTCGCCGCCAGTCTGAAGCTGCTCGCCGCCGGGGGGCGCGATGTCTTCTACGACGGGCCCCTGGCCCAGGCGCTGGTGGAAGGCGTGCGCGAGGCGGGCGGGATCTGGCAGTTGCGCGACCTGCGCGAATACACCGTGGTGGAACGCCGCCCCATCGTCTTCGACCACCGCGGCTACCGCATCACCAGCGTGCCGCCGCCTTCCTCCGGCGGCGTGGCCCTGGCGACCCTGTTCAACATCCTTGACGGTTTCGACCTCGACGCCCTGCCGCCGGTGACGCGCGTACACCTGAAGGTGGAGGCCATGCGCCGCGCCTATTACGACCGCGCACGCTACCTTGGTGACAGCGACGTGGTGGATGTGCCCGTGGCGCGGCTCGTCTCGCCGCAACACGCCGAGCAATGGCGCGCCGGGATCCGCATGGACGCCGCCACGCCCAGCACCAGCCTCGGCAAGGGCGAGGCGGGGGGCGGCGGTTTTCACACCACCCACTTCTCCATTCTGGATACCGAGGGCAACCGCGTCGCCGCGACGCTTTCCATCAACTACCCCTTCGGTTCCGGCTTCGTCGCCCCCGGCACCGGCATCCTGCTCAACGACGAAATGGACGACTTCTCCGCCAGGCCAGGTACCCCCAACGTTTATGGCCTGATGGGCGGCGAGGCCAATGCCATCGCCCCCGGCAAGCGCATGCTCTCCAGCATGAGCCCGACGTTCGTCGAAAACGACCAGCGGCTCGCCATCCTCGGCACCCCCGGCGGCAGCCGCATCATCACCATGGTGTTCCACGGCATCAATGCCTTCATCGACGGTGGCGATGCCGCTACCATCGTCACCACCCCGCGCTACCACCACCAGTACCTGCCGGATCTCATTCAGTACGAACCGGATGCCTTCGATGCCGACACCATCGCCGAACTGCGCCTGCTGGGCCACGAGCTCAAGCCCGTCGAAAACGGCTTCGGCAACATGCAGGCCGTGGTGTGGGAGCGCGAGGCGGGGGAGATCACCGCCGCCAGCGATCCCCGGGGAGAGGGAACCGCGCGGGTGCGTTGAGTCACTCAGGCAACGGCCCGCAAAGATGCAGCTGTGAAAAACCCGGCGATTATGGCTATATTTTTTCCAATGCGCGCCGGAATCTCGGAGGCCGGTCCGCCAGGGGAGCGGCCCTCGTGCGTACCGGAAAAGGCCCGATAAAAATCATCAACATGTTGATTCGTAAGAGGGCAGCGTATTATCAGGTCCCAAATGATGTTTTTGAAGTACTCATTCAGGGCCCCTAATTACAGTTCGCTGCCCGAGTTACCCAAGAAAGGTAGACCACTGACCTCATCGAATGGGAATTTTAGAACTGGAGGTCGACAATGGAAGAAGAAATTATGGAATTCGGTGAAGGGGTCATTGAATTCTATAGCAGAGAAAGCTTTAAACTTTGGTCGATTGGCGAAAGCTGTGATGCTAACGCAGCTTGCCCTCCAAGCAAACCGGTTGACTTGCACTTACAAGTTGAACTCATGTTGTTCTCCGGTTTGTGGTGATCAAGTAGTAGCAACTACCGTGCTCGCGATTCGAGTCGCTGGGTAAGTTTGGTAAATGATTACTGGCTTGGAAAAACAGTTTGATGCGTGGCTGGAGACCATTGACATGGCCCCAACGAATGATGGCTGGAGTTTGTCCTTTACGCTTAGCAGTGCACCAATCGAAAACTGGTTTTATAGACGCAACCGGCTTCGGTCGGAAGATCTGAAACTGAGTCTGACTGTCCCGCAATGGGGGCTGTGGCGTGCCCAGCTTGAAAGGCATGATGATCTGTTTTGTGTCCAGTGGAGGCCCGACAACAACTTTAGCGTCGAATCGCAACAACTGAAATACAGAAGAATCATAAAATGGCCAGAGATGAAAAGTCTGGAGAGCTTTCCGATACTGGCGGGCGAGCTGGAAAGGGTATTGAATGTCAAGTTTATCCCTCATGTGAATGTCGGCTACAGGTTTGTTGATGTCGGAAGGGCATTCAAGGAAAACAGTCGAATGAGAAGGTGGCTGCAACCCTGCGCGAGCAGTTTCGGTAAAAACATGGAGCAAGAGGGCTCGGAAGGAGTCGGCGATACCGGATAGATAATTTCGACTGAAAGCTACCTTACCCTCGCGTGCGATCACGGTGGATCCACCATGCCGCGAGGATCAGGATGGTGGCAAGCTGGGCGGTGAGGGCGGTGAGGACAAGCACGGCGGGGCCGCCGCTGCCGAGGATGGCCGGC
>JALTLF010000154.1 GCA_027005735.1 Chromatiales bacterium
CCGGCGGTGGTGGAAATCCACGAGACGGCCAACGGGAACCCCGCGGCGCCACGCCAGGCGCCGGTGCTGTCCTACGCCGACGCCGTGGCCCGCGCCACGCCGGCAGTGGTCAACGTCTACACGCGCAAGATCATCCGCCGCGAGTTCAACCCGCTGCTCGATGATCCCTTTTTCCGCCGCTTCTTCGGCGCGCCCGACGTACCGCGCGAACGCCTCGAGACCAGCCTCGGTTCCGGGGTGATCTTCAGCGACCAGGGCTACATCATCACCAACGACCACGTCATTGAGGGCGCCGACGCGGTGGAAGTCGCACTGCGTGACGGCCGTACCGTGGAAGCGACCATCATCGGGCGCGATCCCGAAACCGATCTCGCCGTGCTGAAGATCGAGCTGGACGATCTGCCGGCCATCACCCTCGGTGACTCCGAGGCCCTGCGCGTGGGTGACGTGGTGCTGGCCATCGGCAACCCCTTCGGCGTCGGCCAGACCGTCACCTCCGGCATCGTCAGCGCCACCGGCCGCAACATGCTGGGCATCAACACCTTTGAAAACTTCATCCAGACCGACGCCGCCATCAACCCCGGCAACTCCGGTGGCGCGCTGATCTCCGCCAACGGCGATCTCATCGGGATCAACACCGCCATCTTCACCCGCAGCGGCGGCTCACAGGGTATCGGCTTCGCCATCCCCGTGGCGCTGGTCAAGGAAATCATGACCCAGATCATCGAGCACGGCAAGGTCATCCGGGGCTGGCTGGGGATCGCCGTCCAGGATCTCGATCCCGAACTGGCGGAATCCTTCGGCCTGCCCACCGACAGGGGCGTGGTGGTGAGCAACATCGTGCGCGGCGGCCCCGCCGCCGAGGCCGGCCTGCGGCGCGGCGATGTCATCACCCACGTCAACGGCGAGGAAGTCACCAATGCACGCAAGGCACTGGATCTCATCACCCGCGCCAGACCCGGCGAAACCATTGACATCACCGCCATCCGCGGCGGCAGGGAAGTGCAACTGAAGGCGAAGGTCCTGCAACGGCCACTGATGAAGTGACCATACGGGCAAGGTACGTCGGCGGCAGGTAAAGCAGTGTCAGCAGGGGCTACGAGCCTTCCTCGAAAATGCGCCAGCCCTTCTCGGTGCGCACGAGGGTGATGTCCTCCTCCACCGGGAAACGGGCCCCGGCCCTGAAGTCGCCATACTTGATACGCAGGGCCATGAGCCCGAGACCGGCACTCATCTGATCCAGCACCGACTCACCCGCCTGGGCCTCCAGGTCGGCGGCGATCTCCTCCAGCCCCTTGAGGAAAACCAACTCATAGCGCACCTGCACCACGTATTGGTTGTCGCCCTTCTCATAACCGTTGAGCTTGGCGAAGTTTTCGATCTCCATGTAGGCGTTCGTCCCCTCGCCCAGCAACTTCTCGCGCACCAGTTTCTCGACTTCCCCTTCACCCGGCACCCCGCTGCAGGCGGCAAGTAGCAGCACCGGCAACAGGGCCGACAGCCACGGCAGCATGATTTTTTTCCCTTTCGACACGCTCGCTATCCTCCCGGCTTTTATTGGGGAACAGACCACGTTTTTTCATCGTCCGAAAACGTGGTCTATCCCCTCAAACCCCTCAAACCCCTCAAATCCCTCAAATCCCCCTCAAATCCTCAAATCTCCTGTACCAGCACCCACGGTGCGGTGACCACGGCCCAGAAGACGGTCTGTTCCTCGTTCCAGCGCCGTGCCTCGTCTTCGCTGGCGGGGGCCATGGCGCCGCTTGTCGTCCAGGCCTCCACGGCATCGCGCTCGTCACTGACCACGGCCACGGCGACGTCCACCAGATCCAGCGAGGGCGCGACGCGGATCACCACGCCACGGGCGAAGTGGCGTGCCAGTTCCTGCCAGTCGAGCTTCGCCGTCTCGCCGTTGAGTTGCGCGCGCAGGGCCTCGCGATCCTCCTGACTGTGCTTGTTTTCGGACACGCTCATGTCCCCGCCCCTTCCTGCTCGTTGTGCATTGCAAGCAGCGCACCGTCCAGCGCGGCGAGAAAGGCGTCGTTTTCCTCGCGCGTGCCCACGGTCACGCGCAGGCAGTCGCGCAGCGCCGACGCGCCACCGTCGAGGTTCTTGATCAGGATCCCGGCCTCCTTCAGCGCGCCATGGATGGCCGTGGCCGCGGGGGTGCGAAACAGGATGAAGTTGGCATCGCTGGGGAAGGCCTTGAGTTCGGGGTGGCGAGCGAGGGCGTCGAAGACACGCGCGCGCTCGGCGCGAAGGGTGGCCGCCTGTTCCTCGAGCACCGCGCCGTGTTCCAGGGCAAAGCGCGCCGTGACCTGCGTGAGTACGTTGATGTTGTAAGGCAGGCGCACCTTGTCCAGCTCATGGATGAGCGCCTCATCGCCCGCCAGCAGGCCGAGGCGCAGGCCGGCGAGACCCATCTTGGACACGGTACGCATGACCAGCAGCCTGGGATGGTACGGCAGGCGGGGCATGAAAGTCCGCCCGGCGAAGACATGATAGGCCTCGTCCACCACCACCAGTCCCGGCGCCGCCGCGAGGATCTGCTCGATGGCCTCGGCGTCGAACAGGTTGCCGGTGGGATTGTTGGGCCAGGCGATGAAGATCACCGCCGGCTGGCGCTCGGCAATGGCGGCCAGGGTGACATCGAGATCGAGGGCGAAGTTCTCGTCCAGCGCCACGCCGACGTAGTCCACGCCGCACAGTTCGCTGATGATGCGGTACATCACGAAGCCCGGTTCCAGCGACAGCACGCAACGGCCGGGGGCGGCGACGGCCATGATGATCATCTGGATGAGTTCGTCGGAACCGTTGCCGAGCAGCACACCGGCCCCGGCGGGGATCTCCATGGCGGTACGCAGGGTGGCGACGAGTTCGCGCGCATGGGGATCGGGATAGCGGTTGAGTTCCACCTCGCGCAGGCGCGCCTGCCAGGCGGCGATCATCTCCGCCGGCCAGCCGAAGGGGTTTTCCATGGCATCGAGCTTGATCATGCCGCTGGCGTCCGGCACGTGATAGGCACTGGCGGCGCGCACGTCAGCTCGAATCCACTGTGCTATCAGATCGTTTGCACTATCCGTCGCCATGATAAATGTTTCGTCTGTCCACTACTCATTGTCACGCTGCAGCGCCTCACCTGCTGGGCAGGATCAACCGCTTCGCCGGGGATTCGGATGCCTTCGCCCCAACCCTATACCCCTGCGGTGCACCGAGGTCCCGGAGGGAGAGAGGGCTTATCCTCGAAGGAGATGGAGTTCTCAATCCTCGTATCAGGTATCCCGTTTCCCGCCCGCTCGTAGGAAAAAGTGCTGCCATTGACACAACAGGTTTTTCTCTGTGTGCTCTGTGGTCATTTATCCTTGATCCGATACTCCGCCGAGCGCGCGTGGGCGGTCAGTCCCTCGCCGCGCGCCAGCACCGAGGCCACCTTGCCCAGTTGGGCGGCGCCGTCCGCCGAGCACATGATCAGGCTGGAGCGTTTCTGGAAGTCGTACACGCCCAGCGGCGAGCTGAAGCGCGCCGTGCGCGAGGTGGGCAGCACGTGGTTGGGACCGGCGCAGTAGTCGCCCAGCGCCTCGCTGGTGTAGCGTCCCATGAAGATGGCGCCGGCATGACGAATGCGCGGTGCCAGCGCCTGCGGATCGGCCACCGACAGTTCCAGGTGTTCCGGAGCGATGTAGTTGGCCACCTCGACGGCCTCGTCCATGTCCCGCACCTGGATGAGGGCGCCGCGTTCGCGCAGGGAGGTGGCAATGATGGCGCCGCGTTCCATCTGCGGGGCCAGGCGGGCAATGCTCTCCGCCACCGCATCGAGAAAGGCGCCGTCGGGGGACAGCAGGATGGCCTGGGCATCCTCGTCGTGCTCGGCCTGGGAGAAGAGATCCATGGCCACCCAGTCCGCGTCGGTCTGCCCGTCGCAGATGACGAGGATCTCCGAGGGACCGGCGATCATGTCGATGCCCACCTGGCCGAAGACCATGGACTTGGCCGTGGCGACGTAGATGTTGCCCGGCCCGACGATCTTGTCCACCGCCGGCACGGTCTCGGTGCCCCAGGCAAGGGCCGCCACCGCCTGCGCGCCGCCGATGGTGAACACGGTATCGACGCCGGCGACGTGGGCCGCGGCCAGCACCAGTTCGTTGACCACACCGTCCGGCGTGGGCACCACCATGACGATCTCGGCGACCCCCGCCACCTTCGCCGGAATGGCGTTCATGAGTACCGAGGACGGATAGGCGGCCTTGCCGCCGGGCACGTAGAGGCCCACCCGGTCCAGCGGCGTGACCTGCTGTCCCAGCAGGGTGCCGTCGTCCTCGGTGTAACTCCACGAGTCCATCTTCTGGTGTTCATGGTAGCGCCGTATGCGCTCGGCGGCGGTGGCCAGGGCCTCGCGCAGTTCGGGCGCAATGCCGGCATGGGCCTTCTCGAGGCGGGCGGGATCGAGGCGCAGCTCGGCGGCCTCGCTGACCTCGAGCTGGTCGAAGCGTGCAGTGTATTCCAGCAGCGCCGCGTCGCCGCGCCGGCGGATGTCCCTGAGAATCTCGCGGACCGTGGCGTTGACCTGATCGTCGGAGACGCCCTCCCAGGCCAGCAGGCCGTCGAGCGCTGCCTGGAAGTCCGCTTCCTCGCTGTTGAGTCGTCTGATATCGCCCATGGGTTTCACCTGCTTGATGAGATGGCGGCCATGCCGCTCATTGACTGCGCAGCCGTACCGCCTCGGCAAGATGATCGATGAGCGCGCGCACCTGTTCATGCTTCATCTTCATCGACGCGCGGTTGACGATCAGCCGCGAGCTGATGTCGGCAATGTGTTCCTGCGGCACCAGGCCGTTGGCCTTGAGGGTATTACCCGTATCGACGAGATCCACGATGCAGTCGGCGAGCCCGACGATGGGCGCCAGCTCCATGGAACCGTAGAGCTTGATCACCTCCACCTGCTGACCCTGCTCGGCAAAGTAACGCCGCGCGCAGTTGACGTACTTGGTCGCCACGCGCAAGCGCCCTCGCGGGCGCGGCGCATCGGCAAGGCCCGCGGTCATCATACGGCAGCGCGCGATCCCCAGGTCGAGCGGTTCGTAGAGACCCTCGCCGCCGTGTTCCATGAGCACGTCCTTGCCGGTCACGCCCACGTCCGCCGCGCCGTATTGCACATAGGTGGGCACGTCAGTGGTGCGGATGATCACCAGCTTGACCTCGTCGCGACTGGTGTCGAGGATCAGCTTGCGGCTGGTGGCGGGATCGTCCACCGGTTCGATACCGGCATGCGCCAGCAGGGGCAAGGCCTCTTTGTATATGCGCCCCTTGGATACGGCTATGGTCAGTGTCTTTGCCATGACAAGCTTCCATCCACTCAGTCCGGTACGCGCCGGATACGCGCGCCCAGTTGTTGCAGTTTTTCCTCGATACACTCGTAACCGCGATCGATGTGGTAGATACGCTCCACGGTAGTGTCGCCCTCGGCAACCAGGCCCGCCAGCACCAGGCTCGCCGAGGCGCGCAGGTCGGTGGCCATTACCGGCGCCGCGGTCAGCGAAGGCACGCCCTTGCACACCACGGTGTTGCCCTCGAGGGTCATGTCCGCGCCCATGCGTTGCAGCTCGAGGATGTGCATGAAGCGGTTCTCGAAGACCGTCTCCTTGATGGTGGCGGCGCCGTCGGCGATGGCATTGAGGGCGCAGAACTGGGCCTGCATGTCGGTGGGAAAGGCCGGGAAGGGCGCGGTGCGGATGTCCACCGCCTTCGGTCGCTGGCCTTCCATGTCGAGGCTGATCCAGTTGTCGCCGATGTCGATCTGCGCACCCGCCTCACGCAGCTTGGCGGTGATGGCATCGAGGTGCGCCGGCACGATGTCCTTGAGGCGCACGCGGCCACCGGTGATGGCGCCCGCCACCAGGTAGGTGCCGGCCTCGATGCGATCCGGCAGCACGTCGTACTCGGTGCCATGCAGACGCTCGACACCCTCGATGGTAATGGTATCGGAACCGGCGCCCGACACCTTCGCGCCCATGGCATTGAGGCAGTTGGCCAGGTCCACGACCTCGGGCTCGCGCGCGGCATTCTCGATGACGGTGACGCCATCGGCCAGGGTCGCCGCCATCATCAGGTTCTCCGTGCCGGTGACGGTGACGATGTCGTTGACCAGCTTGGCGCCCTTGAGGCGCTTCGCCCTGGCCCTGATGTAGCCGTTCTCCACCGTGATGTCGGCACCCATGGCCTGCAGGCCGTGGATGTGGATGTTCACCGGGCGCGAGCCGATGGCGCAGCCGCCGGGCAGCGAGACCTCGGCCTCGCCGAAGCGCGCCAGCAGCGGACCGAGCACGAGAATGGACGCGCGCATGGTCTTGACCAGTTCGTAGGGCGCGAACAGCTCCTTGATGGTACTGGTGTCCACCTCGATGTTGAGCTTCTCGTCGATGATGAGCTGCACCCCCATTCGCCCGAGCAGCTCCATGGTGGTGGTGATGTCGTGCAGGTGCGGCACGTTACACACCGTGGTGGGCTCGTCGGCGAGCAGCGTTGCCGCGAGGATCGGCAGGGCGGCGTTCTTGGCACCCGAGACGCGTACTTCGCCATCGAGGGGCACGCCCCCGGTGATGATCAGTTTATCCATCCGGTTTTACATCCGTCCGCGGGTGACCGCTTACTGCACCTGAAGCTTGCTGGCCTTCTCCCACTCGGCAGGGGTATAGGCCTTGATGGACAGGGCATGCAGCTCGCCACTGGTGATGAGATCGTTGACCGTGGCATAGACGGCCTGCTGGCGCTTGACGGCATTTAGATCGGCGAACCGCTCGCCCACCACGGTAACCTGGAAATGGCTGCCGTCGCCGGTGACGGTGATCTCGCAGTCGGGCAGGCCCGCGGCGATCAATTTCTGGACTTCACTGGGATCCATGGCCTTCTCCGCAATCTCGGCTGTCAAAAGAGGGCTATTCTAACGCCGATGAGCCATGGCGGGTACCGCCGGGGGGCAATAATCGTCCAGGGGAGGACTGCGGGGCTTCAGTCCGTGACCGGCAGGATGTCGGCCAGGCCGCTGGCGCGGGCGATGCGCAACAGCTGGTCGGGCAGGTGCTCGAAGGCAATGTCCACCTGGCGGCGGCCCGCCTCGCGCATCCATTCGATAAGCAGGGCCAGGCCAGCGCTGTCGGTATGGTGGACCTCGCTGAGATCCACGCGCACCGGGGAGCCGGCGGTGAGCAGGCCGACGCTGTCGCGGTAGAGCCCGGGCACGGTCTGCATATTGAGCTCGCCGCGCAACTGGAAGCGGCCCTCTCCGCAGTCGATCAGCTCGGGGCCGCTCACGCCGTGCTGCCCTCGGTGTTGCGCTTCTCCAGCCGCTCGATGAGGGCGTCGAGGCTGCTCTTCCTGATCTCGGTGGCGAAGGAGGTGCGGAAGTTGCTCACCAGGCTGATGCCGTCCACCGTCACGTCGTAGACCTTCCAGCCCTTCTTCGGCCGCAGGTGCAGGCGAAAGTGCATGGCCACCGGCTGGCCGGTGGGCTGGATGACCTCGGTGCGCACGGTGACATCGCCACTGGCCGGGTCCTCGCGCAGGGGCAGGTAACGGATCTCCTGGTCGGTGTAATCGAGCAGCGCCGTGGCATAGGTGCGCACCATGAGCGTACGGAAGGCGCGCACGAAACGCAGCTTCTGCTTGCGCGTGGCGGTGCGCCAGTGCTTGCCCAGCACCCAGCGCGACATGGCGACGAAATCGAAATGCGGCACAATGATCTGGTTGACGAGATCGTAGAGACGCGCGGGCTCGGCATCGATGAGCTTGCGCTCGGCCTTGAGGGTGGCAAGCATCTCCTCGGTGGTGCGCTTGACCAGCGCCTGGGGATCCTCCACCTGCCCCGCCGCCGCCCAGGCCGGCGCCAGCAGGCACAGGGCGAGCAGGCCGACGCGCAGCGCGCTCATTGCGCCCCCCCCTGCGGCGCCGCGTCGCCACCGCCTTCCTCCTTGCTGGTGAGGAACTGGGAGACGAACTGGCCGATGAGTTTCTCCAGCACCAGCGAGTCCTGGGTGAGCTTGATGACGCTGCCCTCCTTCAGGTAACCGCTCTGGCAATCCCCGGCGTCCTCGCCGGCCCCGGCATCCGCCGGCCCACCACCGCCGAGTTCCGCCTCCAGCTCGGCCTCGAGATCGGCATCCTCGCAACCGCCGCCGGCACCGGGTTCCAGACCGATGTATTTCTCGCCCAGCAGGCCGGCCGTGTAGATACTCGCGGAACTGTCCACCGGCAGGGTGTCGTACTGCTTCTCGATGCGCATGGTGACCATGGCCACCAGTTGCTGCGGGTCGAAGCGGATGTCCGTCACCCGCCCGATGCGCACGCCGCCCATGGTCACCGGCGAGCGCACCTTGAGGCCGCTGGCATCCTCGAAGCGGGCGTAGATGGTATAGCCCTCGTCACCGCTGAAGGCGCTGAGGTTGCTGACCTTCATCGCCAGCATGAACAGCGAGGCCAGTCCCGCGGCGACGAAGATCCCTACCCAGATTTCTGTAGTCCGTGTTGTCATGTTTTAGTCTCCGAACATGAGCGCAGTCAGAATGAAGTCCAGCCCCAGTACCGCCAGCGAGGAATAGACCACGGTTCGCGTCGTCGCCCGGCTGACGCCTTCCGAGGTGGGTACGGCGTCGTAGCCCTCGAACACCGCGATCCAGGTTACCACCCAGCCAAAGGCGATACTCTTGATGACGCCGTTCATGATGTCGTCGTAGAAATCCACCTTGGCCTGCATCTGCGACCAGTAGGCACCGTCGTCCACGCCCAGCAGGCCGACGCCGACGAAGAATCCGCCCAGCACGCCCACGGCGCTGAAGATCGCCGCCAGCAGCGGCATGGAAAACAGGCCGGCGAAGAATCGCGGCGCCAGCACGCGGTGGACCGGGTCCACCGCCATCATCTCCATGGCGGAGAGTTGCTCGGTGGCCTTCATGAGACCGATCTCGGCGGTCAGGGCCGAGCCCGCGCGGCCGGCGAACAACAGGGCCGACACCACCGGCCCCAGTTCGCGCACCAGCGAAAGCGACACCACCACGCCCAGCGATTCCTCGGCGCCGAAGTCCACCAGCGTGTTGTAGCCCTGCAGGCCGAGCACCATGCCGACGAAGACACCAGAGACCACGATGATCACCAGCGACAATACCCCCACCGAATGGATCTGGTGAATGAAAAGGGAGAAGCGCGGCACGAGGGTATGGATGCCGCCGAGGATGCGCGAGAGCAGGATGCTGGCGCGGCCGAGGCGCTCGAACACCTGCATGCCGCGCTGACCGAGATGCTGCAGGGTTGCGAGGATCATGGCCGCTCCCCCTCCCCGCCGCTGAGCAGGTCGTCGCGGAAACTGCTGGCCGGGTAGTGAAAGGGCACCGGCCCGTCGGGCAGGCCCTGCATGAACTGCTGCGCCCATTCGGATGCGGAATTGCGCAGCTCCTCGGCGCCGCCCTGGGCCACCACCTTGCCGCCGGAGAGCAGGTAGATGTGATCGGAGATGGCCGAGGCCTCGTCGATGTCGTGGGACACCAGCACGCTGGTGAGGCCGAGGGAATCATTGACCTCGCGGATGAGACGCACCAGCACGCCCATGGAGATGGGATCCTGGCCGGTAAAGGGCTCGTCGTACATGATCATCATGGGATCGAGGGCGATGGCACGCGCCAGGGCCACGCGCCGCGCCATGCCGCCGGAGAGTTCCGCGGGCATGAGGTGGCGGGCGCCGCGCAGGCCCACGGCCTCGAGTTTCATGAGGACCAGGTCGCGGATCATGCTCTCGGGCAGATCGGTGTGTTCACGCAGGGGAAAGGCGACGTTGTCATAGACGTCCATGTCGGTGAGCAGGGCGCCGTTCTGGAACAGCATGCCCATGCGCTTGCGCAGTTCGAAGAGCCGGCGGCGGCTGGCGCCGGTGACTTCCTCGCCGTCGAAAAAGATCTGCCCGGCATCGGGTCGCAGTTGCCCGCCGATGAGGCGCAACAGGGTGGTCTTGCCCGTCCCGCTGGGGCCCATGATGGACGTGACGCTGCCGCGCCGGATGTCGATGTCGATGTCGTCGAAGATCCTGCGCGAACCCCGGCTGAAGCTGAGGTTACGGATCCGCACGATGATGTCGTTGTTGTTGTCGCTCACGTGTCCCTTCCTGTGGCACCCATTTTGGCCATGCGGGGGCGAAAAGACAATCTTTCCCTTGCCGGGATGTGACGCCCGGCCGCCACGCTCATACCCGCCGGGTCTTACAACAGGTCGCGGATCACCACCGCGTTGCGCAGGACCTCGACCGGCGGCGGATCGCCATCGAGCAGCAGCACCGCCGTGCCCGCCGCGTCGGCCAGCAGGCCTTCCATGACTTCCCGCAGGCGGCGCGGCGTGGCCTCGGTGGCGGACAGGCACGCCAGTTTCAGACCCGCGCCGCGCGGCGGCTCTCCCCGCCCGTCCCAGCACGGGCGCACCCCCGCCGGGGCATCCGCGGGCAGGGCGACGCCGGCCACGGCCAGCGGCAGGGACGCGCCGGCGCCGAGCACGTCCGCCAGTTGCGCCGGCGCCATGTCCGCCGCCTCGACAAGCACGCCGACGCAACGCGGACCCAGGGCGCGGGCGGCGGCGAGGCGCTGGGCCGCGCCGTCGGCCTGGGCGATGCGCACCACGAAACCCGGCGTGCCGTCGCTGTCTTCTTCCAGAGCAGCGCGCCCCGCCGCATCCAGCACGTAGTCGGGCGGGATCCCCACCACCGGGAATTCGTTGCCGTAGTAACCGAGCCGCCAGTCCTCGGGCAGGTCCTCGGGATAGAAATCACCCGTCCAGGCGGGATAGCGCCAGTCGGCCGCGCCGATGAGGACGCGGTGCTCGGTGAGGGGATCGCTCATGGGATGCGGCGGGTCCTGTCGGGGGTTCTGTACGGCATCGCGGAGGATGCATTACCATGCATGGCTCGCGCTACACCCTACCGGACAGCGGCGCGGCAGACAATGCCCGGCGCGACACCGCGGCCGCGGCCGCGCGGGACGAGCCATGCAATTCGATCTCTTCTATGAACTGGCGGTACCCGGCTACACGGGCGTCGAGGACGCCGCCGAGCAGGCGGTGTTCCACGACACCCTCGCCGAGCTGGCGCTGGCCGACGAACTGGGCTTTGGCGCGGCGTGGCTGGTGGAACACCATTTCATGCCCGAGTATTCCCACAGCAGCGCCCCGGATCTCTTTCTCGCCGCCGCCGCCCAGCGCACCACGCGCCTGCGCCTCGGCCTCGGCATCGTGCCCCTGCCCTACCACCACCCGGTTCTGGTGGCCGAGCGCATCGCGACGCTGGACATCCTCTCCCGCGGGCGCGTGGAACTGGGGATCGGCCGCGGCTTCTCGCCGCTGGAGCACCGTGTCTTCGCCGCCCCCATGGCCGACAGCCGCGCGCAGATGGGCGAGGCCCTGGATCTGTTGCGCGCCTGCCTCGGTCCCGACCCCATCAGCCACGCGGGGACCTTCTACGCCGTGCCCGAGGCCGTCACGGTCCACCCGCGCCCGGTGCAGCGGCCCCACCCGCCCCTGTGGCTCGCCGCAGTGAGCCCGGAGAGTTTCGAGCTGGCCGCCGGGCTCGGCCTCGGCGTGCTGGCCGGCCCCTTCAAGCCCTGGTTCATGGTGCGCGAAGACCTGCGCCGTTACCGTCGCGCCTGGCAGGCGGCGGGCCACGCCGCGCCGCCCCGCGCGGCCATGACCCTGGGGATCCTGTGCCTCGAGGACGGCCGGCGCGCGCGGCAACTGGGCCGCCAGTGCATGCCGTGGTTCTACCGCCTGCTGTTGCAACACACGCGACCGGTGCTGGCCGAGCTCTACGCGGGCTACGAATACTACCGCCGCCTCGGCCGCCTGGCACCGCTGATGGAAAAGACCCTCTCGCTCAAGACCCTGGAACTGCTGGGACTGGTCATCGTCGGCGATCCCGCCCACTGCCGCCGCAAGTTGGCGGCCCTGACGGGGGCGGGGGTGGATCGCGTGCTGTGCGCGGTGGGCGCCGGCGGCCTGCCCCACGGGATCGTCTGCGAGAGCCTGGAACTGCTCGCCCGCGAGGTCCTGCCGCATTTCGAGGGCGGGGCATGAAGATCCTCGTCACCGGCGCCAGCGCCCACCTGGCGCGGGTCCTGCTGCCGGCCCTGCTTGCCCACCCCGGCGTGGCCTCGGTCACCGGCCTCGACTGGCGCCCGGCCCTGCTCCGGCATCCCCGCTACCGCCACCGCCGGCGGGACCTGCGCACCGCCGATCTGGCCGCGGAAGTGGCGGGAATGGATACCGTCATCCACCTCGCCTTCGCCGTCATCGCCCGCGACGCCCGCGGGCGGCGCCTGTCGCGGGCGGCGCGCCGCGCCGTCAACGTGGAAGCCGGCGCCCGCCTGTTCGCCGCCTGCGCCGGGGCCGGGGTGACGCGCCTGCTGTGCCTGTCCAGCGCGGCGGTCTATGGTCCCCGGCCCGATGCCCGTTGCGTGCCGGAGTCGGCGCCCCGCCGCCCCCTGCCCGGCTTCGCCTACGCCGAGGACAAGGCCGCCATGGAAGCGGCCCTCGATGAGCTGGCGGGGGAGGACGGGCCGGTGGTGGTGCGCCTGCGCCCCCACGTCATCCTCGGTCCCCACTGCCAGCCGCTGCTGCGCCGCATGCTGGCCCAGCCCTTCTACCTGGCCGCGGGGCGCGACAGCCCCATCCAGTGCGTGCACGAGGCGGACGTGGTCAGCGCCCTGCTGGCGGCGCTGGCCTGCCGACGGGACGCTACCTTTAATATAGCGGCGGACGAGGCCCTGCCCTTCCCCGCCATGCTGCGCCTGCGCCACCGCCGGGCATGGCCGCTGCCGCGGCCGCTGGCGGAGGCGGGCCACGCCCTGCTGCGCGGCCTGAGCCCCGCCGCCGGCGAGCGCGGCCTGTTGGAAAGCCTGTGCCATCCTCTGGTACTGTGTACCGCGCGGGCGAAAGAGGAACTGGGCTGGCGGCCGCGCTACACCACCTCCGACTGTATTCGCAGCCTGTGAGCGAGGAACCATGAGCGAGATCATTCCTTTCCGGCGCAAGACGGCCAGGGAGAAGGCACGCGGCAAGACCCTGTGCCGCAACGGCTTCCACAAGTGGGAGGCGGTCAAGGAGCGGCCTTTCGACGTAAAAGAAGGTAAACTGCTGACGCTCTATCGCTGCCGCCGCTGCGGCGCGACACAGATCCGCAGGACCTGAACGGCATCGCAACCGGACACAAGAAAAACAGCACATGAAAAACCACTCCCAGTTCAACGCTCCGTTCAATGGCCGCCATCTCCGCCCCTGGCAACGGCTGTCCACGCTGCTGTTGCTCGCCCTCGCGCTGGGCGGCTGCGCCAGCATCGACGGCCCGCCGGACCCGCGCGATCCCTGGGAGGCCTACAACCGCAGCGTGTTCGAATTCAACGACGCCGTGGATCGCGCGGTCATCAAGCCCGTGGCAAAGGGCTACCGCAAGGTGGTGCCGCAGCCGGTGCGCTCGGGCGTCGCCAACGTCTTCAGCAATCTCGACGACGTGCTGGTGGTGGGCAACGACCTGCTGCAGTTCAAGTTCGAGCGCGCCATCGCCGATTTCAGCCGCCTGATCTACAACACCATCCTCGGCGTGTTCGGCATCTTCGATGTCGCCAGCGAGCTGGGCCTGCCCAAGCACAACGAGGACTTCGGCCAGACCCTCGCCGTGTGGGGCTGGGAGGAGAGTGCCTACCTCATCGTGCCCCTGCTGCCGCCCAGCACGGTGCGCGACACCGGCGGCCTGCTGGTGGACTGGCAGTTCGACCCGGTAACCAATATCGACCGTGAAAGCGAGCGCTACTCGGCCATCATCCTCGAGACCATCGACCGGCGCGCCCAGTTGCTCAGCGCCAGTCGCGTGCTCGACGAGGCGGCACTGGATCGCTATGCCTTCGTGCGCGACGCCTATTTCCAGTTGCGTCGCAACCAGATCTATGACGGCAACCCGCCACAGGAGGAAATGCTGCCGCCTGCCGACGACAATGCCGATGCCGACCTTGAACTCGAACTGGAACTGGAACGCGAGCTGGAAGGCAGTGGCGCGCCGAAGGCGAAGTAGTCCCCCGCCGGTGACCACCCCTGCCCGGCGGCAACGCAAGCCCGTTACAGACACAAGATGACCGAAACCCTCTGGTTCTCCGCCCTCGCCGTGCTCGGCGGCTTCGTCGCGCTCATCTGGGGTGCCGATCGCTTCGTCCACGGCTGCGCCGCGCTGGCGCGCAACCTCGGCGTACCCACGCTGGTCATCGGCCTGACGGTGGTGGGCTTTGGCACCTCCGCGCCGGAGATCCTCGTCTCCATCGTCTCGGCGCTCAACCACACGCCGCAACTGGCGGTGGGCAATGCCATCGGTTCCAACATCGCCAACATCGCCCTGGTGCTCGGCGCCACGGCGGTGATCCTGCCGCTGACGGTGAATTCCGAGACCCTGCGCCGCGAGTACCCGCTGATGTTCATCGTCATGCTCGGCACCCTGATGCTGATCATGGACAATGCCCTCGACCGCGTGGACGGCACCCTGCTGCTCATCGGCCTCGCCCTGATCCTCTACGGCATCATCAGTCTCGGCCTGCGCAAGCAGCGCCTCGATCCCATCGAGTTGGAGTTCGCCCAGGAGATCCCCGATACCAGCACGCCGTTGTCCATCCTGTGGATCGTCGTCGGCCTGCTGGTCCTGCTGGCCAGTTCCAAGTCGCTGGTGTGGGGCGCCACCAACATCGCCGCGGCCCTCGGCATCAGCGACCTGGTCATCGGCCTCACGGTGGTGGCCATCGGCACCAGCCTGCCGGAACTGGCCGCCTCGGTAATGAGCGCCTGGAAGAAGGAACCGGATCTGGCCATCGGCAACATCATCGGCTCCAACATGTTCAACCTGCTGGCGGTACTGGGCCTGCCGGCCCTCATCGAGCCCCACGCGCTGGACGACACGGTGCTGAGCCGGGACTACCCGGTGATGATCGGCGTCAGCGTCGCCCTGTTCATCTTCGCCTACGGTTTCCGCGGTCCGGGGCGCATCAACCGCCTGGAAGGCGGCCTGTTGCTTGGTGTCTATGCCCTGTACATGGGTATAATCTACCTCGACAACGTACAGCAGGCGGCATAGACCAGTCCCCAGGGGGCCGGACGGGCCGACCGGGGAAAGCGCACCATGCCAGAATTGCATGCCGACAAGGTCAGGGAACTGGGCAGCGCCGTGATCAGCACGGAGGCGGAGGCAGTGGCGGCCCTGCTCGAGCGCATCGACGACAACTTCGTCGCCGCCTGCCAGCACATGCTGGACTGCGAGGGGCGCGTGGTGGTCATCGGCATGGGCAAGTCCGGCCACATCGGCAGCAAGATCGCCGCCACCCTGGCGAGCACGGGCACGCCGGCCTTTTTCGTGCACCCCGGCGAGGCCAGCCACGGCGACCTCGGCATGATCACCGCCGCCGACACGGTACTGGCCCTGTCCAATTCCGGCGAGACCGACGAGATCCTCACCATCATTCCCCTCATCAAGCGCCTCGGCGTGCCACTCATCACCCTCACCGGCAACCCCGACTCGCGCATGGCGCGCGAGGCCACCGTCAACATCGACGTCAGCGTGGCGCGCGAGGCCTGCCCGCTGGGCCTCGCCCCCACCGCCAGCACCACCGCCGCGCTGGCCATGGGCGATGCGCTGGCCGTGGCCCTGCTGGAATCGCGCAACTTCACCGCCGACGACTTCGCCCTCTCCCATCCCGGCGGCCGCCTCGGCAAACGCCTGCTGTTGCACGTGGGCGACATCATGCACACCGGCGAGGCCATCCCGCGCGTCGGCGAGGACGCCTTGCTCAGCGAGGCGCTGGTGGAGATGACCCGCAAGGGACTCGGCATGACGGTCATCGTCGACGCCGAGGGCGCGCTGGCTGGGATCTTCACCGACGGCGATCTGCGTCGCATGCTGGAGAAGGGCAGCGTGGATATCCAGAC
>JALTLF010000155.1 GCA_027005735.1 Chromatiales bacterium
GTGGGTGTGGATGGCCACCGCCTCGCGCCAGCGGGGCGACATGGCGGCGCGAATGCGCGCGGCATCGAGGAGTTCCAGCGGGCTTTGCAGGCGGTAACCCCGTCCCGGCACGGCGGCGATGTCCAGGCCCAGCGCCGTGCGCAGGCGCCGGATGCGCTGCCACACCGCGGTGCGGCTGAGCCCCAGTGCCGCGGCCAGCGCGTTGCCGGAGTGAAAACGCCCGTCGGCGAGGATGCCGATGAGTGCCGCCAGCGCCGTGTCCGGCCTGCTCGCCGTATCGTCCGGGTGGGTGGAGGCCATGGGCTCAGGTGTCCGTGCGTTTCATCGGCGGCGGCAAGCCGCTATGCTGTGGAAGGAATCGCCAGCCCACAGCATATAAGAGCGGCCGCCGGAAGTGGATACCCCCAGCAGCAAAACCCTGCCCCCGCCCGCGTACTACTTTCCCCCGGCGTGCGGGCGTTATCGCGTCAGCCCGGATCTGCAGAAGCTCGGCACCGATTTCGGCAACGGCGCGGCCGACGGGCAGCTGTTTCAGATCGATGCGGACTATGCCCACTACCTCGCGCAGAAGCATGCCGCCCGCGACGAGCAGCTGGAAAAATACTACCGCGACGGGCTGGACGAGGCGGCGCGCCGCGCGGTACAGGCCTTCCTCGTGCGGCGCCTTTGCGCCGAACACCCCCGGTGGTTTCGTCTCGAGGAAGACGCGGAGGGGCGCCGCCTGCACTGCGCCCTGAGCGGCGAGGTGCTGGCCTTCACCCCGGACTTCGCCTGGCGCGGCGGTGATTGCGCGGCCGGCCGGCGGACGCCCTGGGCGTCGGGGATCGATGCCCTGGCCTGCCAGCTACAGGAGGATCTGAGCGTGGTACAACGTATCGACGGCGAGGACCGCCTGCGCTGCGTGCACCTGTGCTTCCCCAACCACTGGGCGGCGGCAGACAAGTTCGCCCAGCCCTTCGCCGCCATGCACCGGCCGGTGGCCGGCATGGAGGAGGTCAATCGCCGCAGCGGCGCGCTCATGGACGCACTGATCCAGCGCGGCCCGTACGTGCGCTTCGCCTGGGGCCTGGCCAGTGACACGCGCCTCAACCACCATCCCGAGCCCCCGCCGGGCGAGGACCCCGCGCGCTGGGCGGGGCGCGATTTCGTCCCCGGCAAGGCCCTCTACCTGCGCGTGGAACGCCAGACCCTCCACGGCCTGCCGGAGATCGACGCCGTCCTGTTCACCATCCGCACCTACTTCGTGGATCTGCGGCGCCTGCGCGAAACCGAGCCCGCGCACTGCCGGCAACTGGCCGACGCCATCGCCTCCATGCGCCCCGCGCAACTGGCCTACAAGGGCCTCGCCACGCGGCGCGACGCCCTCATCGACTGGCTGCGCGAGAGCGTGTCTCAGGGTGAGGGCAGACGATAGAAGGCGCGCGCGTTTCCCCCGCGGATACGCGCAGCGACCGCTGGCGGCAGCGTCGCCAGCCAGCGTCGGTGGAAGGCCAGCAGCCTGGCGTAGTGGGACCAGCCTTCGTCGGCCTCCCACCAGCGATCGATCTGCTGGGCATTCCACACCGGATCCGTGCCCAGCATGATGCGTGTCTGATAGCGGATGAAAAAGGCACGCCACGCCTGCGACAGGCCGCCGTCCGCCTCGGCAAGATTGCCGTAGTGCCAGGGATCGCGCGCCGAGAACTCCAGCATGACGTTGGGGCAGGCATCGAGGAGGGGAGAGAGTTCCCGCGGCCCCAGCACGCCGCCGGCATGGGCCCACTGAAAACGCACAGCGGGAAAACGCCGGCACAGCGGCAGGAAGTAGCGGTGGCTGGATGCCTCGGTGTGGATCACGAAGGGCACGTCGAACTCCGCGGCCAGCGCCAGCAGCTGCAGGAGCACGGGATTGTCACGCCGCGGGCCGATCCCCGGCACCAGGTGCACCTCGCCGATGCCGTGGTAACGACCGCTCGCCAGGGCCTCGCGCACCCTGCCGGGCAGCGCGCGGTCCCGGAACCAGTGGTGGCGCGCCGCGGGCGTGCTGTAAGGACTGAACAGGGGAATGATACGCCCGGGGGCGGCGGCCTGGAGTTCGCGCGCCAGCGCCGGGGGCGTGGAAAAGACCACCCCCGTCGCCACGCCCTCGCGGTCCAGTTTTTCGATGACCTGCGCGGCGCTGATCAGTTCACGGTGATCCCAGTTGAAATGCAGGTGCACGTCCACCAGCGCCTCGCCGGCCGGACCGGCGGACGACATGGGCGACGCGCAGGCGGTCAAAAACAGTGCCACGAAGGCAAGGAGGAGAATTGACAGGAGGGGGATCCTCTCCGATGCTTGTGGGAACACGAACCGAGGGAGCCCCACCATGCCCCGCCTGCAAACCAACCGGGGGCGGTGCCCGCGCACCGCTTCCGCCATGGAACCCGCCGCGCCGTTATGGCAGCGCGTGCCCACCCGCGATGAAAACGGTGAACTGCTGGCCGATTTTCTCATGCTCATCCCTCGTCTTGGCAAGCGCAGCAAGGCGCACATCAGCGCCACCATCGCGCAGCTGGAGCGCGTGCTCCATCGCTACGGAGACGCCATCGTCTTCGCCGATCTGAACCTCAGGCTCAATACCCTGTGGATCAGCCTGCGCCCCCGCTGCGGCCTGTGCCTGGAGATCGCCACCTGCATCAAGCTCCATGTTCCCGAGGCGGTGCTGGTGGCCGAGCGCCAGCAGTAGCCCACCGGCCCCTGCACGCCGCCGCCTTCATTTTGCAGTCCGCCATTGCGGATTGCACGTCACGACACGCCGCGCCGGCTGAAACCGGTGTCCCGGGCGTGGTTTATTTCCCCGACTTTACAGGGAGTTGGCCCCGTGGGCGGGAAGAAGGCCGGGAAACGGGCCCGAACCCCGGCATGGCATGTTTCTCGCTAGCTATACTTGAGAAAGACTGGCCCACAGGAGACCGCATGTCCTCGGTTTCGGAAGTCCTCCCCTTACCACGAGTGTACCGGCTGCGCACCTGGGCGTGGCGTACCGGCACCCTGCTCGCTGCGTTGATCGTCGCCGCATTCGTGGTTTTTCTCGCGCGCCAGGAAACCCCCAATGCCCTCGCCTCCCTGAGCCACCCGGCCCAGTCCGGCGCCCGGCTGATGGAGCGTCACCTCGCCTTCTACGAAGACGAGGCGGCCATCCCTGCCTGGCAACGGGAATTCTTTCATCTCCTTTTCGGTGACAAGCGTGAGATCCAGCAACAGGCGCTGGACGCCTACCGCGAGATCCTGGCCCATTTCACCGCCCATCCCGAGCGCGCGCAGGACTGGGACATCCGGGATACCCGCGTGCGCCTTGCCGTGTTGCAGATGGAAACCGGCGACCTCGCTGCGGCCGAAGACACGCTCGCGGCCCTGGGCGACATGCCGGAGGAGGAGATCCTCGCCGATACCATCCGCTACGCCTACGGACTGCCACTGCAGGCGGGGGTCAGCATGGAGGAGATCCAGGCCGGCCTGCGTCTCTTTCCCAGCGGCTGGACGCGCAACAAGATCCGCTACCTGGTGGCAGTGCGCGGCGGTATCGGGCAACTTGCCATGACGCGCGCGCGACTGCTCTCGCAGGGTGAGCGCCTGCGCCGCGATACCCTCCTGTTGAGCGCTACCCTGATCGGTGTCGGCCTTGCCGGTCTCGCCGGATTTCTCGCCCTGCTCCGCCGGGCCACGCCGCCCTGGCGGGCGGCCGCCCTGGAGAACGCCTGGCCGTCGCGGCTGGTATTGCAGGTGCTGTTCATTGCCACGGGCTGCGCCATCCTGATTTTTTCGGCGCTCAGCCTCCTGCCCGTGCCCGCGGAGCTCGCGATCCTGCGCCACTGGATCAGCCTCACCGCGGCACTGCCGTTGCTGCTGTTGATCCATTACCGCCTGCTGCGCCCCCGGGGCCTGGGCTGGCGACGCGCCTTCGGACTGGAATTCGCGCCGCCGCAACTGGTGTCGCTGCTATTTGCAGTGGCGTTGATCATGACCGTCGAACGCCTGGGTGCCTTCGCGCTCGGCTGGGCCGGTTACCAGCTGGGGCTGGCACCCCACTGGGCCGAGGGTATCAGCGAACACTGGCTGTGGCCCGCGCGTAACGGGGAATGGCTGGGAGCGGTGAACCTCGTGTTGTGGGCGCCCTTGATCGAGGAAATCGCCTGGCGCGGCCTGCTCTACGTCGCCCTGCGTCGCCACCTCGGCTTCCTGCCCGCCGCCCTGATAAGCGCAGGCCTGTTCGGCGCGGTACACCTCTACAGCCTGGCGGGTTTCCTCACCGTGTCGTGGAGCGGCCTGGTGTGGGCCTGGGCCTTCGAACGCTACCGCAGCCTGCTCCCCGGCATCCTCAGCCATGCCGCCGGCAACCTGCTGGCGCTTGGCCTGATCATCCTGTTCTATCGCTAAATACGTGTTCCGAATTCCACTACAGTTTTCAGATGCGAACTCTCTCCGGGGCAAGGGTTACGGACCGCCAGCCGCAG
>JALTLF010000156.1 GCA_027005735.1 Chromatiales bacterium
CACGAGATCATGAACAAGCGCCGTCACGGCATGGGTTTCCTGGGGCTGGGCTCCACCGTCACCATGCTGCGCCACAAGTATGGCTCCGAGGAAGCGGTGGCCTTCACCGAGAAGGTCTCGCGCGAGCTGGCGCTGGCCGGCTGGCGCACCGGTCTGGAACTGGCGAAGGAAAAGGGCCCGGCGCCCATCATGGAAGAGGTCTTCGATGTCACCGCCGAGATGCTGCGCAAGCGCCCGGAGATGAAGCGCGACGGCTACAAGGTGGGCGACAAGATACAGGGCAAGGTGCTGCACGCGAAATACAGCCGCTACATGCAGCAGATCGCCGAGGCCGAGCCGGAGCTGGTCAACGAGCTGGCCGAGGTGGGTTGCCGCTTCACGCACCACTCCAGCATCGCGCCCACCGGCACCATTTCCCTGTCGCTGGCCAACAATGCCAGCAACGGCATCGAGCCCTCGTTTGCGCATCACTACTCGCGCAATGTCATCCGCGAAGGGCGCAAGACCAAGGAAAAGGTCGGGGTCTATTCCTTCGAGCTGCTGGCCTATCGCCAGCTGATCAACCCCGACGCCATGCCCTTTGCCGAGGCGGAAAACGAGAAGCTGCCCGACTACTTCATTACCGCCGACGACGTGACGCCGAAACAGCACGTGGACATGCAGGCGGCGGCGCAACGCTGGATCGATTCGAGCATTTCCAAGACCGCCAACGTGCCGACGGACTATCCCTACGAGGACTTCAAGGACATCTACACCTACGCCTACCAGCAGGGTCTCAAGGGGTGCACCACCTTCCGCTTCAATCCCGAGGCCTTCCAGGGCGTGCTGGTGAAGGAAGAAGACCTGGAAAACACCACCTACCGGTTCACCCTGGAAGACGGCTCGGTGGTGGAACTCAAGGGCAACGAAGAAGTGGAATACGACGGCGAGGTGCACACCGCCGCGAACCTGTTCGATGCCCTCAAGGAAGGCTATTACGGGAAGCTGTAGGAGGCTGTCGCGGGCGGCACTTCTGCAGGGAATGGTTTGCAGTAAGGCTCAGGAGCATTTTGGCAGTTGCTCAACCGGAGGGCGGTGATATCGCGGAGATGGGGTATACACAACGGCGCCAAGAACAACACCAACGCCGGCGTGTTTCTCCGCGATTTTCGCCCCATTTAATGCACCTGAGGACCTAGGCGCGCCGCCCCGGCGCGATTACAGGCCGCGGGGCCACGACAGGGGACTAAAGCTTGCGGGGAGAGCGGACGCCAAAAAGGGCTCCGCATCCCCACAAACACGGCAGTAACAGACGTTACCGGAAGTCATCGGGAGTTACCGTTCATGGCAAGACCGCTGTATGAAATGGAACTGGATCTCGACGAGATCGGTGACGACCAGTACGAAACCAACGAGGTTTTAAGGGGACCGGAACAATGGCAATCAAGATCGACTCCAAAATCGTCGGCTATGAAGTTGCGAAAGACGATGAGCCCGAAGCAACGGGCGAAGCTGCGCCGCAGGAAGCAGAAAAGGCGGTAGAAGGCGGCAGCGCCGATGTCATTCACATGCACGAAAAGCTCGAGCGGCCGGAAGTGCTGCTCGGCTCCACCTACAAGGTAAAGACGCCGCTCTCGGAACACGCGCTGTACATCACCATCAACGACGTGGTGCTCAACCAGGGTACCGAGCACGAACTGCGCCGGCCCTTCGAGATCTTCATCAACTCCAAGAACATGGACCACTTCCAGTGGATCGTGGCGCTGACGCGCATCATCTCGGCGGTGTTCCGCAAGGGCGGTGACGTCACCTTCCTGGTGGAAGAACTGCGCTCCGTCTTCGATCCGCGCGGCGGCTACTTCAAGAAGGGCGGCAAGTACATGCCCTCGCTGATCGCCGAGATCGGCGACGCCATCGAATGCCACCTGCGCATGATCGGTATGCTCAAGGACGACGGCCTCGACGAACACCAGCAGAAACTGGTGGCCGAAAAGCGCGAACAGTTCGAAAAGTCCACCCAGGCGAACCAGGCCGGCCTCGATGAAGAGGAAGGCAGCAGCTTTCCCGCCGGCGCCCAGCTCTGCGCCAAGTGCTCCACCAAGGCTGTGGTGAAGATGGACGGGTGCATGACCTGTCTCAATTGCGGTGACAGCAAGTGCGGTTGATCTGCTTCGCCTGAGGCGCGATCACGGCGTTGCGGCACTTTCTGAAAATGCTCACGTACTACCTGTACGCTCCGCTTTTCAGAAAGCACCGCGCCTTGTGCTAGCACCTCAGGCTGTGCAGCTTCCATCCCCTCCCCCTGTGGGGGACGGCTACAGGGATGTAGCCGTTAGAGCGAAGCAGGATGCCCGAGCCAAGGGACAGGGAGAGGGTGATCAAGATGAAAGGGGTTTTCTCGGTGCCCATTTACTCACATGTAAACGCCGCGCCGCGAAAATCCTTTCTCTATTCTGGTAAAGTGGGTAGCTGTCCGTTATCGAACACTGACAATACGCCTCTATGGATGGAGTCATGTCAAAACACCAAATAATCGCGCTCGGCATCAGGTTGTTTGCCATTTTCCTGTTTGTCCTTTCCATCGACAATCTCATGACCCTGCTCGCCTGGCTGGGGCGGGATGAAGCCATAAACGTGAGTGCCGCCATTTACAGCGCAATATTCGCCACTATTGTATTTCTTGTATGCGTGTTGCTGTGGTTTTTCCCGATGACGATAGCCGGGAAGTTGCTGCCGGCTGAGCAGGGTAATGCCGTGCCTGTTGGCCTGGAAGGGATTGCCATTATTGGCTTCGTGCTTCTTGGCCTGTGGGTGCTCACCAACGCCATTTCCGATGCTGTCTACTGGGGCGTCATGATGCGGGTCGCCAGTTCTTATGGAGGGTGGCAGGGGCTGGACGTTGGCACCCGGGCCAGTATCATTGCTACTGGCGTCGAGATTCTGATTGGATTGTGGCTGGTGCTGGGCGCAAGAGGCCTGCGCAGGGCCATCTGGCGCGCTTTTCCTGACGTGGAGAGTACTGATACAAAAAAGCCGCCAGGTTCTGGATGACAGGGCATCCGATCCGGGCGCCGGTTGTTGCAAGAGAGGCATGTCATGGGCTACGTCGAAAACAATCTCATGGACGGCGAGGAGGTCGTCTACAAGGCGAACATCCACTGGCTGATCCTGCTGCCGGGGATCCTGCAGGCGGCGCTCGGGATCACCGTTATCGTGTTGTGGGGGCTCAGCGGTGAATTCCGTTATATCGCCCTCGGCGCAGGCGGGCTGATTGTCCTGTTTGCACTCTGGACCCTGCTCAAGGCGCTGGTCACCAAGCTCACCACCGAGCTGGCGGTGACCACGCGGCGCGTGATCGCCAAGACGGGGCTCATCCGCCGCAATACCGTCGAGATGAACCACAGCCAGGTGGAGAGCTTTATCGTCGATCAGAGCATTCTCGGGCGGATCTTCGATTTCGGCACGGTGATCGTTACCGGCACCGGCGGTGGCCAGACTCCCATTCCCAATATCGATTCGCCGCTGGAGTTTCGCCGCCGCGCGCTGGAGACCATCGACTCCAACCAGGGATAGCTCGAGATATAGACCACGTATGGTTTCATATATTCAGAAAGCATGAGAGAAGAAATCAGGGAGACGCTCGACAATTATTCACAAAATTTTCCATGGAGAGCATCATGTCAAAAGAGCAGGTTGTCGGTCTCGCGGTCAGGTTGTTTGCGATTTACCTCTTTCTGTACGGGGTGACGCAGGTATTCGCTCTTTTGCCAATGTTGCGAATGGCGCAATATCAGGGTGGTGTCGCGCCAATTTTCTATATCATTATAGTTGCCCTGATTTACTTCCTCGTTTGCATCTTGCTATGGGTTTTCCCACTGTTCGTTGCCAGGCGGTTGATCCCGCGTGATCCAGATACCAGGCCGGGGATCAATACCGGTGACATCTTTACCCTCGCGTTCATCGTGCTGGGCATCTGGATCCTCGCCTCTACCATACCGGAGGCCGTTTCGCTTTTTATCACCTTGTTTCAGTCGCCTCTTTACCGGAATATGCCCGAGGAGGTGGTTGTCCAGGTTAGGGTCGCGGAAGTGAGATTGATTGTCGAGTTTGTCATTGCCATCGGCCTGATTTTCGGTGCGCGCGGGCTAAAAAATTTCTTCTACCACATCCGGGGCATTGGAAGTGATGCGAAAAACCGGCCGCATGGCCAACAATGACGACGAGCCGGACTCTACCCTGGGAACCTGAGTATCATGAACATCCGCATTGCCGTTACCGACGATGAAATCGCCGCCTGCTTCCCGGTGATGCAGGCCTTGCGGCCCCATCTGGAGGCCGGTGAGTTCGTATCGCGTGTGCGCCGGCAGGAAAAGGACGCCTATCGCCTGGCCTTTGTTTCGGATGAGCAGGAGGT